>CAZIAN010000412.1:2867-4649 GCA_964537355.1 uncultured Pirellulales bacterium
CGTCATCGATGAAAGCGGCGCCCTGCCCCACATATGCCAATCCATATGTTATCCTAAACGCGTCTTCTGGGACCTCCGTCTGGAGACTGTATTTCTGCCACTTATCAGAAGTAATTATCTCTTGGCGGAATATGTTCGGAGCATTTCTGGCATCTATCGAAAGCCACAGATATGCTATTCCATTGACTGCGCGAACCGCTGCATTAAATTGTATCGTTTGGCCTCTGAAATCATCAGCCCTTAACGATTGGGTAATATTACCACAAGCTTCACCGAAAGCTTTGCCCGGGATTCTCTTAATCATTCCACAAGTGGCGCCTTTATACGGTTGTTCATGTGAGCCTGTGGTCTGATACTCCACTCTTGACCGGCCGCTCTGGATTTGCCAGTCCCTGAGCCTTCCATCCTCAATTTCCTCAAAGTCAAGATTGGAAGCTTCCGGCAGCCTTTCGACAGTTCCTCTTATACTGCCTCCTTTCGCCTGGATGGCAGTGACAGTTGATTCGATGAACAGTATGGCATCGTACGCCGAGGGAAGCAGGTAAGCTATGGGTCCTGTTTTACGAGGCGCATTAAAATATTTGGAGACAGCTCCTTTGGGCAGGGAGCGAAGATTGACAACAGCCATATCGAGCCCCGCTTCGGCGAGAAGAGCTTCAACAGATCCCTTTGGCGCGCCCGGGCCTTGATCTGCATCGTCAGGTAAAAGTCCTTCCGAATTTCGATTGCAGAGCAAACCAAAGACCACCATGTCTTTACCGAAGGTCCGGCGAAGGTAGTCACCCATACACCCGGAGCCGCGTGTTGTCATAACGTGAGCATTGGCTGCCCACAGAATTATCTTTGCTCCTTTTTCGTAATCCACAAGCCAGCGCACGTTCTCGGCCATACCTTTGTCACGAAAATCAGTAGCTTTTGATCTATTTGACATGAGGCACCAAAACTCAATATACTGCAAGAGGACTCTGGCGTGCTGAAAAGCCAGACTCCATTGTTTATGTTCAAGAATGTTCTGCTCAGAGGGCGTTTTTTGATTCAATACGGGCTTATTATTCTCCAAATAAGTTATCAGGTTTTCGATTTCTTCTCTGGCACTGTCTTTTTCCTCCTTTGGGCTTTTTCTGAATTGATCTGCAGTCCACGGATTCATTAGAACCGACAGCAGCTTGTCGTAGTCGCTGGTTCCGTTTATTTTTCTCAGATAATTATAGACTGCTTCGGCCGAACCGCCGGCGACCCTAACATCAAAGCCATAGAATTTTATTTTCTTTTCATGAGTAGAATTATACTGACGCATCCACTTTACCATGGCAAGAATTTCTTCTGTGTTCCATGCGGCATAAACCAACGCCCCCAGAGCTCTTTCAGGGTCACCTTCGCCGGTAAGTATATAATCATTTAATTCGAGAGCACCCGGGAAAGTAGCTTCTATAGCAAAGACAGTAAAATCCATTTCATTTACCAAAAACTCAACCATCCTATGCTTGGCCCGAGAGAAACTACCGTTACAATGTGCGGCTTCTCCGAGGGCGACTATACGTGCATCTCCGATTATAGCCTTTAGAGGCTGCATATCATCGAAGCCGGAACCTGCTTCAACTGAATTGAGATGAACAGCATTTTCTTTAAGCCATGTGTGCAATTCGGCGGTCTCGTCTGCAGAGAGGTCGGCTGGCTCGGAAAAGTACGAGATCAGGAATCTGGCATGCGCTAGGCGCACGCCGGAGAGCCACAAAAGTATTGATATAAGACTGATGAGTAAGAAGCCTGTTATGAGTAATC
>CAZIAN010000413.1:0-4615 GCA_964537355.1 uncultured Pirellulales bacterium
GCGGCGGAATGATGGGAGGAATGGGTGGTGGAGCAAAATATAATTTGAGCGGGCCTGTTCCGGTTACAAAAAAAGATAGCTTCGGATTAGCTCCCCGAAGGCTTGGGGCAAGGTTTATTGGCACGCCGAGGAATGCAAGGGAGAGTCAACTGATGCTCGACACCCGGCGAGTGCCTGCTGAAATACTCAATATTTCGGCCGATGAGATATGGGTGATAGCAAAGTCTGAGAAACAGGCGGTTTCTGCAGGTGAGGATGCTCCGGGTTCCGGTGCTATGTTGGCTAAGTTGCCGAAAGAAAATAAAAAGATACCATTACCTCTAAAGCATACTGATGTAAAAGGGCAAATCAGCGGCTACATCGCTACCGTTGATGTTACTCAGAAGTTCCATAATCCTTACGACGAGAAGATAGAAGCGGTTTATGTCTTTCCGCTGCCGCAGAACGCAGCGATCAATGAGTTTATTATGATAATCGGCGAGCGAAGAATCCGCGGGATTATTCGAGAGCGCAAAGAGGCGGAAGAAATTTATCGTCAGGCCAGGAGCCAGGGTTATGTCGCTTCATTGCTCACTCAGGAAAGGCCAAATATCTTCACGCAAAAGGTCGCTAACATTGAGCCGGGCAAAAACATCGATGTAAATATCAAGTATTTCAATACCTTAGCTTATGTGGACGGCTGGTATGAGTTTGTCTTTCCAATGGTCGTTGGGCCGCGATTCAACCCTCCTTGTTATACCGATGGAGTCGGCGCTGTCGCCCGGGGTAAAAACGGCATATCCGGACAAAAGACTGAGGTGCAATACTTAAAACCCGGTGAGCGGAGCGGACACGATATTGCCGTTACAGTTGATGTTAACGCCGGTGTGGCTATCGAAGAAGTGGCCTGCACGAGCCATGTTATTACCAAAACTTTTGCCACGCCCGAAAATCTTACAGTCAAGCTCAGCAGTCTCGACAGTATTCCAAACAAGGATTTTGTTCTTCGCTATAAAGTTGCGGGTAAAAAAGTAAAGTCTGCACTGGTAACACACCGTGACAAACGGGGGGGATTTTTCAGCCTTATGCTGTATCCGCCGGAGAACCTTTCGTATCTCAAGCGGGCGCCGATGGAAATGATATTTGTCCTGGATTGCTCGGGCAGTATGAGAGGTAAGCCAATCGCCAAGGCTAAAGAGGCTGTCAAGCGCGGCCTGAAGAAGCTCGGGAAAGACGATACCTTCCAGGTGATTCGCTTTTCGAATAAGGCTTCCCAATTCGGGCCTAATCCTGTTCCTGCGACTCCGGCCAATATTCACAACGCTATCAGGTACGTTGACAATCTTCACGGTAGCGGCGGGACCATGATGATTGAGGGCATAAAGGCGGCACTGGATTTCGCTCATGACCCGGGCAGATTCCGTCTGGTCTCTTTTATGACAGACGGCTACATCGGTAATGAGGTCGAAATCCTCGCTGCTGTTCATCAGCGCCTTGGCGCAAGCCGAATTTTCAGTTTCGGCGTCGGCTCATCCGTTAATCGGTACCTGCTCGACAGGATGGCCAAACTCGGCAAAGGAGCCGTTGCTTATATTGGTCTGGATGACAGTGCCGGGCAAATCGTTGATTTGTTCTACGAGCGCATCAGCCATCCGGCACTTACCGATGTAAACATCGACTGGGGTAATATGCAGGTTACTGATGTGTATCCCAACTGCGTTCGTGACCTCTTTGTAGGCCGCCCTGTAATTCTCACTGGCAGATTCAAAGGGCAACGCAAGACAACCATTCGCGTCAGCGGCAAAGTCGGTGACCTGAGACAGGAAATTGCCATTTCTGTCAATCTTGATGATTCTGCTTCTACTCATTCGGGCATAGCCTGTGTATGGGCGCGCAAAAGAATCGAGACCTTGGCTAATCAGGCCGCCTACGATAATAATTCGGACCTGACCGGCCAAATCAAGCAGGTAGCTCTTGAGTATGGCCTGATGTCGGCTTACACAGCCTTCATCGCTGTCGATTCTTCCCGTAAAACTACCGGCGACCACGGCGTTACCGTTGCCGTTCCGGTTCCGGTCCCTGATGGCGTTCGGTACGATACTACTGTTCAAAATTAAATAACGGTTATTTATGATGGGTCAGTATTGTTTTGTGAGTAATTAGAATCATAAAGCTGGGCTTTTTAGCATTTCATTTAGAACGAGAACCTTTCGTATTCAAGGTATTGAAAATGAAAAAAATCATAGTTTCTTTTTTAATAATATTGCTTGCACTATTGATTGCCCTGGCTGTTTGTTTTCTTAAAATTTCTGCTCTGGAGAAGCGTATCTCTACACTGTCTGCTCTGGACAAGCGTATCTCTGCTCTTGAAGAAAAAACTACACTTAGAGTTTTGCCTGTAGAATAAAAATGCGAATACGTGATTAAGAGGATAGGCTTGGTTAGGACAAATAAAGGCCTTTGATATTGGCTATCAAAAGTCTTTTTCGCCAAGTTTTCCATCAGGTCTTTTTACGGCATATTATCTGAACGACTTTTAAGCTTCAAGATACAAGGTACGGAATTCTTTGGCATCAATTGCGGGTTCGTTGTATTATGGTCGGGTGTGAGCAAGAAGAAACAGGTGACTTCGGACCTGTCGAATGGGCTCTGCTGTTATTTACTTTTGGAGAATTGGTATTATGGATAAAAGGATTATTTATCGCCGTCTCGGAGTTGGGTTTGTTGCTTGTATTTTGATTTTAGGTTTAACATCCTGTTCGGGGCATAAGGAGGCCAAAATACAAATGAAAAGAGACCATATTATAGTCGATAAGCTTAAGAATGCCGAAGCCTATTACGACATGCACCCGGCGTTCGAAAAAGCTTTTGCGTTCCTCAGACAGGATGGTTTGGCCGACTTGCCGGCCGACCGGTATGAAATCGACGGCGACCGCCTGTTCTGCATGATCAGTAAAGGCCCCGGCCGGAGCCGCTCTGAAGCGAAACTCGAAGCGCACCGCAAGTACATTGATATTCAATACGTCATAGCCGGGACGGACGAGATGGGATTCAGGCCCACTGCTGATTGTAAGTTGATTGATACAAGTTATGACGCCGATAAAGACATCGGGTTTTTCAAGGACCAGCCCGATAGCTGGACACCGGTGCCAGCCGGCTCGTTTGTCATCTTCTTCCCGCAGGATGCCCACGCTCCACTGGTAAGCAGCGGAGAAATCCACAAAGCCGTCTTGAAAGTTGCCGTCGAATAAAAAGGCATAAAGCCTCCAGGAGTGTGGTTCATTTGCCTAGCGCAGCACTCGACCGAGTCTGACTAACCGTGTTAATGGGAAATCTCAGGTTATGATCTAACAAAAGGATGGAAGAATATGAAAAGAATGAGCAGACGAGATTTTATGAAAGGCTTGGCCATCGCTGCATCGGCATCGGCGATTCCGGCATTTGCAAAACAGACCAGACCCACCATGCCCAATGTTATTATTCTTTTTATAGACGACCTGGCATACGGCGAACTGGGGGCCTTCGGCTGTCCGGACATTCCCACGCCTAATATGGATTCGCTGGCGGCCAACGGCGTCAAATGTACGAATTCCTATATCACCAATCCTCCATGCAGCCCGTCTCGATGCTGCCTGATGACCGGCATGTACACACAGAGGTTCGGAAAGTACGGCATGGCACGCGGTCTGCCCATCCCGAATGACCACCCCACTATGGCCGAGTTCATGCGCGACGCAGGTTATGTTACGGGCATGATCGGGAAATGGGATATCGGTTCGAAAAAGCAGGGCCCGCTCGATCGCGGATTCGACCAGGTATCGTGCAAGCCGCCGACAGTGAAAGGGAAACGCTATATATACACGAAGCAGGATGGCTCGAAGGGGTTTTTGACGGACCTTGACGGCGAATATTTGGTTGAGTTTACGGAGAACAACAAGGATAAGCCGTTCTTTCTCTACTATTCTCCTTACGCGATTCACGAACCTAACTCGGAGTCGCCCGAACACTACCGCCGGCGCTCGACAGCTACGGGGAAAAGGCGTGCCTTGGCCGGTAATCTGATTGCAGTCGATGATGCGATTGGAAGGCTCCTGAATGCACTTCGAAAACATAACCTACAAACCAACACATTGATATTCCTGACCGGTGACAATGGGGGTAGCCCACAGAGCAATTGCCGCTCAACGCCTTATCGGGGCGGCAAGGGGGGCGGCACTATTTACGAAGGATGGGTTCACACGCCCACAATCATCTCGTGGCCTGGCAGGATACCGAAAGGAAGGACCTATGATGGTCTGATATGCACAATGGATTTTTATGCAACGGCTGCTGCTGTGGCGGCAAAACCTTTGCCGAAACGGTGTGACGGTAAGAATTTATTGCCTTATCTACGAGGCGAAAAAACCGGGGACGCACACGAGCAACTTTACTGGTGCAATGACGACCCGAAGGATGCACCGCGCCGCCACCTCAAGGCTGTGCGATGGAAACAATGGCGTCTGGTCAAATATGACGACGGCTGGAGACTCTTTGATCTCAATGCCGATCCCAGAGAGGAGCGGGCCCTGGCAACAAAACATTCCGATGTAGTAAGCTATATGCTCATACGTTCCAAGGCAGGGGTCGCGACGCTTCC
>CAZIAN010000414.1:0-4586 GCA_964537355.1 uncultured Pirellulales bacterium
ATCGGATTAAGTAGACGGCGAGACATAAATGTGTAAATTGAGTGGTACTTTGTTGAATAAAAAAGAGCTGAAAGTTTAATTTTCAGCCCTTTATCAAAAGAGAAGTTATGTATTTTTCTGTATGTTTTGCCAGCAGAAACAAAGCCTAATTCACAGGTTGGTTTGTTACTACTGTGCTGGTGGTACGTTGCTGTTATAGCAATTTCGTGCAAGCTTCCAGGAACCATAGGCCTGCCTTTTGTAGATGCCCAAGGTTTTGGCATCCATATAAAGTGGCTCTCCCCCTGCCTTGGGAGTCATTGTTGCCGTGAAAGTACCACGAGCAAATCCCAGGTCACCATCTACCTGAATCTCCTCGCGAATGTAATCCATCTTGATTGTGAAGTTATCGAAGAGGGGTTTCGTACTTGCCCGTAACTCCTCTTTTCCGAAAGTGGCAGGAGCATCCGGTGCCATCTTTACTATGTCATCTGCATGCAAGGACAGCCAAAGTTCTAAATCTCCAGTTTCCATAGCGACACAATATTGGATCAGAACATCCTCGATTGCTGCTATGTCGTCTTCGACATCTACCTTTTCCTTCGTCTCTGTAAGGACGAGCAGGTCCTGGGCATCTACTATACCGTCTCCGAGAGGTGTCGGGCCAATATCACAGAGTGAATTATCCGTGTGCCAATTGTCAGCCATAATGCACATGTCGGCGGCATCGACAATTCCATCCCCGTTAAAGTCAACAATTGGAATGATTGGTGCCTGCCATATATCCCCACCACTCCACCTGCCGGACTGGCTGTAGCGGAAGAATAGGGTAGAGCCGTCGGCTGAGACGTTCGGGTAATCTTCCCACGCCGAGCTGTTGATGGTTGGACCAAGATTCACGGGCTCACCCCAGGGATCATCTGTCGTTGTCCGGCTCGTCATCCATATGTCTGTTTGACTGGACGAGTTACTTGTACTTGTAGAGGCAAAGAAGAGCGTCCGGCCGTCGCCCGAGATGCCAGGGTCCACTTCGTAAACTGAACTGTTGACAGTCGGCCCAAGATTCAGCGGGTTGTCCCAGGGGTCGTGTATCGTTTCCCGCGTTGTCACCCATAGGTCATACGCGCCAACCCCACCGCCCCGATTGGATGCAAAGTATAGCGCCAGCTCATCGGCCGAGATGCTTGGGTAACATTGGTCAGCCGAACTGTTGACTGTTGGCCCAAGATTCATGGGGGCGCCCCATTCGTCGTGTATCGTGTCCCGCGTCGTTACCCAGCAGTCTCCATCACCGTACCCGGCGGGCCGCATGGAGCTAAAGTAGAGTGACAGACCGTCGGACGAGATGCTCACCCCCCCATCGCTAACCGGACTGTTAATAGTCGGCCCGAGATTCACCGGAGTGCCCCAGGGATCATCCTTCGTTTCCCGCGTTGTTACCCATATGTCCATCCCTCCAACCCCGCTGGGTCGGTTTGAACAAAAGTACAGCGACAATCCATCGGCAGAGATACTCGAATTAAACTCGCGAGCCGAACTGTTGACAGTTGGTACTTCAGTAGGAGTGCCAAAGACAAAATCCGCTTTCGCAACCTCCACCATCAGGCCCAATGCCAAAAACAATACGATTGAAATTTTCTTTTTCATCTTATTAACCTTCCAAAAATTGTTAATATTCTCGCCGCACACTGTGTGCAGCTTTGTTCACGGCAATTCTTTTGCTGAAAAACTGACTCTTTTAAACTCAATGGTCCTACTCTTCTCAACGAGAAAAAAGTGACAACTTATCGATTTAATTGAAAAATATTTAAAAATTGTTATAATTATTTGATATCTGTGAGTTCTTGAGATTAGCGAAAGGTGAAACCTATTGACGATCAAAAGACCCAACATTTAGTTGCTTTAGCCAAGGAGGGAAATCAACCTGCTTTGAATCAGCTTTGCAGTGTTTACGGAGAGAGAGTACGCCGGATTATTCGATTCCGATTAGACACGAAACTAAGGCCCAAGCTAGATTCCATCGATATAGTGCAAGATGTTCTTATTCTAGCTTTGGGGGGCTTAAAGGACTTCACCTATAGGAACGAGGGAGATTTTCTACGGTGGCTATCCAGGATAGCGGAGAATAAGCTTCATGATATTTCAAAAAAATTCCACGCCAGCAAGCGTGATATTCGCAAAGAAATCTCGTTTAAAAGAGAGGGAAGCAGTACTGATGGCAGGTTTTATGGTGCTGCTGAGCCCATTGGTACTACGACGCCAAGCGTCATCATGAGAAAAAAAGAGGCACTGGACAGGCTGGAAAAAGCCCTGGACACATTGAAACCGGAATATAAAGAAGTCATCGTGCTCAAGAGAATCGAAGGACTCACGCACGCCGAGATAGCAGAGAGGTTAAATAAGAGCACAAATGCTGTGCCAATGCTGTTGTTTCGTGCTATGGCGGCATTGACAATCGCTTATGGGAAAGACTAATGGCGGCACAGATGAATGATAATCAGGCAAATATCCTTGAGGAAGCACTGACGCGATTCGTAGGTATATACTTTAGAGGTGAGCAATCTGATGTCGACGAATTCATCGGGCAGTATCCCCAGTGTAAAGCTCAACTCAAAAAACGAATACAAGATCTTCAGGAAATTGATTCTTTGTTTGATTCTCTTGTCCAGGCTGATGAGAGTGATTTTGAAGATACAGCTACTGGTCAAGAGCTTGTCGGACAGAAAGTCGAGAATTTTGAAATTATAGAGATTATTGGCCGAGGAGGTATGGGTGTAGTCTATCTGGCCCGTGACACAAGGCTTAAACGCTCCGTTGCTATTAAGAGTATGCCGGCTCAACTTAAAAACGACTCGACTGCCCGGATGCGTTTTAGCCGTGAGGCCGAGCTTTTAGCTTCTTTGAATCACCCGAACATCGCCGTAATACATGATATTATCGAACAGGAAGATGTCACCGGTTATCTGGTGCTTGAATATGTTCCGGGTGAGACGCTTATCGAGCGCATAAAACGTGAACCGCTCGAATTAGAAGAGACTCTTTCAATCGCCCGGCAAATCGCTGAGGCAGTTTCAGCGGCGCATGAGAAAGGTGTTGTCCATCGCGACCTCAAGCCCGGCAATATTAAGCTAACTCCCGATGGCAGAGTCAAGGTGCTGGATTTCGGTCTGGCCAAACCTTCAGTAAGCGAAGGAATGGATATTGAAATCACTTCCACTGAGCCAAGTCATATAATCGGCACACCTGCTTACATGTCTCCGGAGCAGGCCCGCGGAAATCCAACCGACCACAGGACGGACATCTGGTCGTTTGGCTGTATAATTTACCAAATGCTTACCAGTCACTCTCCGTTTGAGAGTGACACTGCCACAGACACTCTGGCTCGCATTATAGAACGCCAGCCTGATTGGGAACTGTTGCCTAATGAAATACCTAAAAAAATACGTGCTCTACTACAACGTTGTTTAGAGAAGGACCCGGAACGCCGGCTTGGGAACATCGCAGATGCAGCTATTGAAATCGGAGAAACACTGAGCAGACCAGCAGCGCCAGTGCGAACACTGTGGCGTTGGGCAATGGCGATAGGTTTTACCGTAGCAGTAATCGTGGTGGGACTGAATATTGGGCGGTGGCGAGAGCAACTGCCGGACGTGGTCAGCCAAGGCCGGATAAAGTCGTTGGCAGTACTACCGCTGGAGAACCTGTCCGGAGATCCAAACCAGGAGTACTTCTCCGATGGTATGACCGAGGCGTTGATGACCGAATTATCCAAGATCGGGACTCTTCGGGTAATTTCGCGCCAATCAGTGATGCAGTACAAGGGAATGGACAAGACCTTGCCGGAGATTGCACGAGAATTGGATGTGGATGCAGTTGTGGAAGGCTCGGTGCTTCGAGTCGCCGAGCGAGTGAGAATCTCAGCGCAGTTGATCTGTACTGTACCGGAACAGCATCTTTGGGCCGACAACTACGATCGAGATTTTGGTGACATCCTGATTTTGTGGAGTGAAGTAGCGCAGGCCATTGCCCGACAAATCGAGATTACATTAACACCCGACTTGCAAGCGCGACTGACTGCAGGACGCTCAATCAATCCTGAGATGTATGAGGCATATCTTAAGGGTATGTTCCACTTGAACAAATTCACACCTGAAGGAACCAAAAAAGGTCTGACATATCTGCACCAAGCAATCGAAAAAGACCCGACGGATCCTTTGCCGTATGCAGGACTAGAAAGTACACTAAAATCCGCAATAGGGCAAATGTTGCAAAGTGCACTATACATGACCTTCGCAGATCAGCTATAACTAACTGGGCATATTTGCTGCCAATACAGGTCGTTCAAACACTCGCTGGACATGCTGATATCAAGACAACAAGGAAATACTATTTAGCAGTAAGACCAGAAGATTTTAATTCAGCGGGGAAAGCACTTCAGCAAATCATGGCAAAAGCATCTGATATTTGACACTTTTTTGACACTATGAGGTACTTCAAGGGTTCAAAACAAAAGGCTGCCAAATATAAGTGTTTGACAGCCCTAATGTTAGCAAACGAGGCCGACGCGACTTGAACGCGCAACCTTCGGATCGACAGTCCGATGCTCT
>CAZIAN010000415.1:0-4574 GCA_964537355.1 uncultured Pirellulales bacterium
TATGATGGGCAGATATGGGGGATTCGTCCAATTTGCAGTCATTTGCGAGTCGTTCCTGATTTTTGCTGCTGGCGCGGACTATTTGTCATGGCTTCCGATCAGATTGACCATGACCAGGGACAGCCTCAGTCGGGTTTGTGGTTTGGAAACATTGATGACTTGTGGTCGATGGGTAAGCCCTGCGGCTGGGGCGGGCCCTGGTGGGAAACACCTGTGAAAGCTGGAACAGTATCGGACCCGTTTCTGATGACCGGCTTCGATAAGAAGGTCGTGCATCTTGCTCATGATTCAAGGCAGGATGTATGGTTCTGGATAGAGGTTGATTTTCTCGGTAATGGAACGTGGAAATCGTACGAACCGGTTAAAGTCCCGGGCGAGAGAGGATATAACTACCACGTTTTTCCGGATGGTTTTTCAGCGCACTGGGTAAGGATCGGAGTAAGTGACGATTGCAAAGCGACGGCGTACTTTATGTACAATTAGGCTGGGAAATTGTTCCGTTTCTATGAGTTCTTTTTCGACTCTTGAAAAAAAGATTTGACTATCAATATCTGTTATTGAAAATATTGCCACAGGGCATCCGGTTTTACTGTGTTTAAGGTTCCCTTAAGGTAAAGAATACGAAAGTATGTAATAGCCAAGGAGTATTCGATATGAAGCATAATATCCGAAAATTAAGGTCCATTGTAATTGGCGTGATGCTTCTGCTTTTTGTTATGACCACTGTGGCTCCAAAAGCGGCTCAGGCTCAGGATTTGTTGAAATTCGAAAAGCGGATGACGGAATTTACATTGGACAACGGTATGAAATTCTTAGTCCTTGAACGGCACGAAGCTCCGGTCGTTTCATTCCACACTTACGCCGATGTTGGTGCGGTTGACGAGGTCAAGGGAATTACAGGTATGGCACATCTGTTTGAGCATATGGCATTTAAGGGAACCAGGACTATAGGCACCACAGACTACAAATTGGAAGCTAAGGCTTTGGCACAGGCCGACCAGGCGTTTGAGGCGATGAAACTCGAGAGAAGGAAAGGTGGCAGGGCGGATAAGGAAAAGATGGAGGAATTGCAGAAGCAATTTGCCGAAGCGCAGAAAGAAACCCAAAAATACCTGGTACATGATGAATTTGAAGAGGCATTAGTCCGGGAAGGCGGCGCCGGTTTCAATGCTTATACCAGCCAGGATGCTACCCAGTATATAGTCAGCCTTCCCTCCAATAAAATCGAACTTTGGATGTCTATGGAATCCGACCGGTTCGGCAATCCCGTATTGCGGGAATTCTATAAAGAAAAAGATGTCGTAATGGAGGAGCGGCGTATGAGCACCGAAAGCCAGCCTGTCGGACGCCTTTTAGAGGAATTTTTAGCCATCGCTTACAAAGCCCATCCTTACGGTGAACCGATAGTGGGGCATATGAGTGATTTGGAGACTCTGACTCGTTCCGAAGCTGAGATGTTTTTCAAAAAGTATTATTTACCGAGCAATCTGACCGTTGCGATAGTCGGAGACGTAAATCCGCAGCAAATAAAAGAGCTGGCGGAAAAATATTTTGGTAGAATTCCCAGCAGCCCCAAGCCCGACCCGGTCGAAACTGTCGAACCTCCACAAATCGGGCAGCGCCGCGTAATTGTACAGGACCCTGCCCAGCCTTTTGTACTGATTGGTTATCATAAACCGAATATTATCCATTCTGATAATGCGGTCTTTGATGCTATCACGGAGATTGCGGGTATCGGCCGCACGTCACGCTTATATAAAAGTCTTGTCAAAGAAAAGAAGGTTGCTGTTGCCGCCTCGGGATTTCCCGGCATGCCGGGAAACAAATATCCGGGTTTGTTTTTGTTTTATGCTGTGCCGGCCAGAAACCATACGAATCAGGAATGTGAAGAGGCCATCTACGCTGAAATCGAAAAGCTGAAAAACGAACCGGTATTACCCGAAGAGCTGGCCAAAGCAAAAACTCGCAGCCGGGCAAGCCTGATACGACAGCTTGATTCCAATTCCGGGCTTGCTGCCCAGTTGACTTTCTACGATGTTGTTACCGGCGATTGGCGCAATCTCTTTAAGCAGCTCGACGATATCGATAAAGTTACCGCTGATGATATCCAGCGTGTTGCCAAACAATATTTTACAACCAAAAACCGGACAGTGGGCATTATCGATACAACCGTTACTGAAAATTGATTTTTTCACAGGAGAAGCGAAATGAGAGCTTATAAATCATCCCCCGGGAGAATTGTTTTTTTTGGAATTCTTGTATTGTGCTTTACAATCACAAGCTGTACGCAAAACTCCCCCCTCAATTACAAACAGTTGAAATATTCTAAACTGGGTGATATTCAAATCCCCCAGGTTCAGCAGGTTACACTCAAAAATGGGATGCAGTTGTTTCTTCTCGAAGACCATGAGCTGCCGCTTATCAGTGTCTCCGCCCGCATCCGGACGGGTTCGATTTATGAGCCGCCCGACAAGATTGGCTTGGCTGACATCACAGGAGAAGTGATGCGCACCGGTGGGACTCTCAGCAGGACCGGTGACGAGATTGACGAACAGTTGGAAAGTATCGCCGCTTCGGTGGAAACCGGCATCGGCCTGAATTCAGGTTCGGCCTTTGTTTCTGCGCTGAAAAAGGATATCGGTGTTGGCCTGGACATCCTGGCGGATGTGCTGATGAATCCGGCTTTTCGCGAAGATAAAATCATGCTGGCGAAGATTCAGCATCAAAGCTCTATTGCCCGCCGTAATGATGATGTCGGTTCAATAGCCGCCCGGGAATTTGAGAAGCTCATCTACGGTCCTGACAGTGTTTACGCACGGCATACCGAGTATGCCACAATCGGCAGCATCAGCCGTGATGACCTGGTTGCTTTTCACAAAAAGTTCTATGGCCCCAACAATATGATGCTTGGGATTTGGGGTGATTTCGATACCGACATAATGATAGGGAAAATCGAAAGAGCTTTCAAAGGGTGGGAGAAAGTCGATACGGAATTACCGAAGGTCGCCCCGATAAAATATGAATTCCCGAAAACAGTGAATATGATTCGTAAAGACGATGTCAACCAGTCGAACATCTATCTTGGACATATCGGCGGCTTGAGGAGCAACCCGGATTATTTTGCGTTAATTCTGATGAATCGCATTCTCGGCAGCGGATTCACCAGCCGTCTTTTCAAAAATGTACGCTCTCGCGAGGGACTGGCATATTCCGTTTTCGGAATCTATTCGGCCAACTATGACTTTCCCGGCCTCTTTTACGTTGGTTGCCAGACAAAATCCGAAAATACCGTAAAGGCCATTCGTGCTATGACAGAAGAGGTCAGAAAGATGACCGAAAGTGAGGTTACCACCGAGGAGCTGGCACTCGCTAAAGACAGCTATCTGAACTCGTTTGTATTCAACTTCGATACGAAGGGTGAAATTGTCACAAGGTTAATGACCTATGCCTACTATGACTATCCGCTGGATTTTTTACTGAAGACCAAAGAGAATGTTGAAAAAGTCACCAAAAAAGATGTTCTCCGCGTTGCGAAGAAATATCTCAGGCCCGAAGATGTACAAATCCTTGCTGTTGGCAGGCCCGAGAATTTCCATGAACCACTGTCGGTATTAGGCTCAGTGCACGAAATCGACATAACTATTCCGGTACCCAAGAAATAACGGCTTGCATTTCCTGTATTGTAGGGGCGGTGCGCGAACCGCCCTTGCGGTTTTCTAAATCCCCCAGTGGCATCCTGAGCGCAGCGGAGCGCAAGAGTTTACCCTGAGCGAAGTCGAATGGGAAGGATCTGTTTTATAATTGTTGTCATTGCGACCGAGCAAAGCTGTTGAGCTTGTCTTAAGTTTATCCCCGGGAACTGCTTACCTGACTAATAACAGAGGGTAATGTTAGCTCACTTGCTTTGGCGTTTACCCTCGGGTGTGCTTACCTGTTTTCTGCCGGGGGTCGGGGACGGCAATCTTCGTTGTATTCTATCCGCAATACGCTGTACTCTAAACGCTGTCCGCTCAATCCCTCCCCGTGTCATTTCGACCGAACAAAGTGAGTGGAGAAATCTGGCTCACAAAATTACATGTGTACACGCATAGAGTGTGAATCGCACGACAACTTTTGTCATTCCTGTGAAAACAGGAATCCAGATTTTTTTAATTTTTACACTGTAATTTTGCTATTTACATTTTGATTTTTGATATTATCCTCGGTGTTAGCTCACTTGCTTATCTATCAGGAATAGGAGAATTGCATGAAACAACGACAATTGCAATTGTCGCTTCTCAAAGACAAATACGGTATATGCACACTCCCAAACAACCCCCCAATCCCTGATTGGGCATTAACGCAATCTCTTGCCTCCATCACTCGTACAGAGAAAGAATTAACCATCGTATGCCGGCTGGAAATATTACCTTCACAATATCAATCCGGCCTCAAATGGCGATGTTTCAAAATCGATGGCAGCTTCGACCTGAACCAGATAGGAGTAATTTCTTCAATATCATCACCTTTAGCAAATGCTGGAATCAGCATCTACGTAATCTCAACCTACGACACCGATTATTTCCTTATACAAG
>CAZIAN010000416.1:0-4571 GCA_964537355.1 uncultured Pirellulales bacterium
TTCTTATCTCATTTGGATTATTGTTACTAATCAGTCCGATTACCGTTGGTTCTGCAACAAAGACATATAACATACTTGACTTTGACGCAAAACCTGATGGTAAAACACTCTGCACGCAGGCGATACAGAATGCTGTCGATCAGTGCGCTGAAAGCGGCGGTGGCACAGTTTATTTTCCTGCCGGGACCTGGCTGACGGGGACGATTTACCTGAATAGTCACATTACTATCCGGCTTGATTCCGGTTGTTTACTGCTTGGCAGTAAAGAGAAAAAGGATTATGGCCGACCTCGTAAACTTAGTGATACGGAAGGCGAAACATTCAGTTATTGGTCAATCATCGCCGGTAAGAATCTTAAGAATATTGCGATTTGCGGCCGGGGTACTATCGATGGCCGGGGATCTAACTTCAAATATAAAAACGGCGCAAGGCCTAAAAATATCTATTTGGAAAACTGCTCTGATGTTCTTATCGAAGGTATTAACATGCGTAGTGCCGGAAGCTGGATGCAGCATTATCGTCAGTGTGATCGTCTTACTATTCGTAATATCTCAGTCTTTAACCATGTAAGCTATAATAATGACGGTCTCAACATCGACAGTTGCAAGGATGTAATCATAACCGGCTGCAGGGTCGATTCTGACGATGATGCTATTGTATTGAAAAGCCTAACTCTGAATCCATGTGAAAACATTACCATCTCCGATTGTATCGTAAGCAGCCATTGTAATTCTATTAAGATGGGAACTGAGTCCGGCGGTGGTTTTCAGAATATCAATGTTACCAACTGTACGATATGCTCTCCCCGCTATTCCAAAGTTATCTATGGACGCCAGAGAGGATTGGCAGGTGTCGCCCTGGAAATTGTCGATGGTGGTACCCTCGACCGGGTAGCAATATCCAACCTGACCATAAAAGGTGTAACGGTTCCGATTTTCATGCGGCTGGGAAACCGCGCTCGCCTTTATGAAAAGGGCCAGTCGAAACCTGATATTGGAAAATTTCGAAATGTCATAATCAGCAACATCATTGCAACAGACTGTTCGCAAATCGGTTGTTCGATCACGGGCTTGCCGGGCCATAACATCGAAAACATAATCCTTACCAATATTCATTTAGGATTCGAAGGCACAGGCAGTAAGGAAGATGCTTGCCGCAAAATCTCAGAAAAACCGACAAGCTATCCAGAAAGTGTTATGTTCGGCACACTTCCCGCGTATGGATTCTTTTGCCGACATGTAAATGGATTAAAATTCCAAAATATCCTGTTCGAGACCTCCTCTCCTGACTATCGCCATGCTATAGTATTTGACGACGTAGATGAAGCTGTTATCGATTCCCTGGACGGCCCCTTTGTCTCCGGAGCGGCCGGAATGATTCGATGTACAAATTCCAAGAACATCTATATTCGTAACTGCCGGCCACCGAATCCAACAGACTTGTTTCTTTACCTCGATGGCTCTCGTACTAAAAATATTTTGTTGCTGTCAAATGACCTTAGTGGCGTTAAAGAAATTGCCAATTCATCAGATGATGTTTCTGAATCGGCATTAGTTCTTAAGGCTAATCAACCTCCGAAGGAATAAAAGGCGCATCCATTATTTCTTCGTTACGGACGTTCCGCGATTGCAACAAGATGTTGTCTCGTTCTAAAGAACATTGCGCCCAGTGAAATTGCAGGTGTCGCCATACAGGTTTCATTCATCTTATTAATACCTGTCAACTTGAATTCAGGGCCTGCTTCTACAACATATATATCACCATTCTCAGCGGTGCAGTAGATTTTCCCATCTGCGGCAACCGGAGAAGCAGAAACTGCCGCAGGTGAAGAACCAAGATTTTCGCGGTACAATAATTTGCCTGTCCGGGCTTCAATGCAACTCATTTTACCTTTATGTGAGCAGCAATAGAGATAGTCATTATAAATGATGGGTGTTGGTATATAGTTACCGTCTTTGCTGTAACTCCATGCGATATCTTTATTACTTTCCTCATTTTCATCCAGAGAGATGTTACCGCTTGCCGACAAGCGCACAGCATAGACCGGCGATTTACGCCCATGTGCATTTGTGATATATATTAGATCATGAGCTACGATAGGCGTCGGAATCGGGATATCACCGCCGCCTCTCATCTTCCAGATTTCTTTCCCGGTTGAAATGTCATACCCGCCGATATGTTTAAATCCATTAACTATGATTTGCGAGTGCTCTGAACCCGAATAAACAGTCGGCGTTCCCCAGGTTGGAACATCATCTCTGGCCGTTTTCCATATCCGGCTGCCGTCCTTGAGGTCGAAAGCGGCAATAAATGAATTTTTCTGAACGTCACACTGAATTATCACTTTTTGCTGATGGATAACAGGTGAGCTGCCTCCGCCCCATTGGGCGGCCGGACTGCTAAAAAATCCCCAGTCAAGCTCACCAAGGTCCTTTTTCCATATCAGATTTCCTTCCATATCGTAACAGTACATTCCTTCAGAACCGAAGAAAGCAACGATGTAATTTCCATCCGTACATGGAGTAGAACTCGCATGGCTGGCTTTGGGATGCCTTTTGATTTTTGGCTTGCCGGTATAAGAGAGCCTTTTCCAAAGAATATTGCCGTTCTTTCTATCTATACAGTAAACATACCAATTGAAAATATTTTCTTCTTTTGCTGACTTAACATCGCCGTACAGACCTACCTTCAAAGTCGATTTCCCATTGTCCTTAACAGCGGTAGTGATAAAAATGCGATTGCCCCATACTATTGGACTTGAATGACCAAGACCCGGAATCTCAGTTTTCCAAAGAATGTTTTCCGATAGCTCAATGTCCCACTTGACGGGAACTCGATAGCCTTCTGCGACTCCACTTGCCGAGAGGCCGCGAAATGAAGGCCAGTTCTGACCGGTGCAGGGTGCTGGTTTTAGAAAACCCACTGTTAGAGCTAAGCTTAACAAGAAAATGCCATATATACTTATTGATGAATTATAAAGTTTTGTGGTTGTATATTGCATGGTTTGAACTCTCCTTCGTTAGTCTGAGGCTAAGAATCACTCATCAGTAGGCACTTAAGAAAAAAAATATGTGTCGATTAATTCTAATAAGGCCAGGCCAGAGCGAATGACTCTTCTGTGGGGTGGGCTGCAACATGGCCGTCGAGAAATCCAACGTTTCCTTTCCCTCCTATCGGATCCGATGAAGGCGCATTATGAAACCCGGCTATCACATCAGTGAACTCGCCTAAACCACCCACAGAAGCAGGGCCCGGTCTGACGTTCCATTTATTGCCGGCTCTTTCAACCCAGCTTGGAGCTTCGCTTGTTGGCCAGACAGGATATAAGGCCGTATCATTGAGTCCCTGTTTGAAATAGCCCGGCTTTATCAGGCAACCCTCGTCCGCAAAGGAAAATACCTGCCCCGGGTTCTTGACGTTCAAAGTCTTGAGCACGCCCCATTTACCGTCCTTCATACCGAGATAGGCATTCATACTGTAGTTGTACCAGGGCATGTAGTTATCGACACCATCGCTCTCATCTGCAAAGTCTGAGTGAAAACGCGTGCTTTTTGCCAGGCGTTTAAAAGTAGGGCATATTAGCGCCCGTGCTTCGGCCAAATATTTAAAGAATTCACTGCCATATTCCGGATGCTCCCTCAGATACACATTTCCATTGCACCAGCGTTTCCACCGGTCGCCGACTTCATCAGGGTACGGATCAAGCTGAGAAAAATAGCAACTGCCGGGGTGGCAGAACCTGTCATCGTAGTCTTGTGCATACATTTGTACGGCGTACGTATAATTTTTGAGATTTCCCTGACATGCTGAGCTTTGGGCCTGATTTCGTGCTTTCTTAAGCGCCGGCATTAATATCCCCATTAGAATGGCAATGATGGCAATAACAACGAGAAGTTCTATAAGAGTGAATGCTCTTGATTTAATCATGGCTTGTCTTCCTGAATAATTTATTATCCCATTTTATATAGCATAGGTGCGCAATTCAACTGGAAAATTCGAGCATTATTTTGACTTATAGATTTCCGGACAATGGATTATTTTTAAAAAAACTAAAAGTTAGATTAATATTTCAACAGCCCATTTGGCGATATATAGTATAACGTTCCAAGGGTGGAACCGACCTCTGTCAAGTAAGTCAAACCTAAGCCCTTCTAAATAATAATTATGACCGATTTATTATTTAAGGAGATAAGCCTATGGTATCTCAAGGACTCCTGTTCTCGGAACCCTCTATCGCTGAAACATGCGTATGGTGCGAGCTGTCTGAAGGCATAGACCCGGCTCAATGGGCAAATTTGTGCCGTTATATAGGAAATCTGACCCTTAAGGAGTTTGAATATGTTAAAAAAAATATTTTATCTGAAACGGTTAATGTGAAAAGCAGGCACAAAAGAATTCTTCATCGTTCCGATGATTTTGTAAAAATTCCCCTGGTAAGTATAGGCCCCAGCGGGATAGGCGGACAATATCAGAGAGAAATATAATATAGGGTTGCCAAATGAAACGATTGCTATTTCCTATCTCCGCCTGCATCTTGTATCTTTGAAATACCGCCTATCGCAAGAGTCTTT
>CAZIAN010000417.1:0-4571 GCA_964537355.1 uncultured Pirellulales bacterium
GCCTCAGCGGTTTCCAGACATCGAATCGTAATATTTCTGATAGTCGCCGGAGACAACGTTACCGAGCCATTGCTTGTTGTCAAGATACCAGTCTATGGTTTTATTAATACCCTCTTCAAAACTCACGGACGGTCGCCAGTTAAGCTCGCTCATGATCTTACTTGCATCGATGGCATATCGCCGGTCGTGCCCGGGCCTGTCGGTTACATGCTTAATAAGCGATTTTGGCTTGCCAAGACGGCCTAATATTACATCAATCACTTCCAGATTCGCCTTCTCATTACAGCCCCCAATGTTATAAATCTCACCCGACGGAGCTTTTTGCATAACCTGCCATATAGCGGTACAATGATCATATACATACAGCCAATCCCGCACATATAAACCATCACCATAAACGGGTAATTCTTTATCATTGAGAGCATTGTTAATCATCAGGGGAAGCATCTTCTCTGGAAACTGATATTCGCCGTAATTATTTGAGCATCTTGTAATGTTATATTTTACTCCCCAGGTATGGCCGAAAGCTCTTACCAGATGGTCAGCCGCAGCTTTACTGGCCGAATAAGGCGAATTTGGGCTCAGCCGTGTTTGTTCGGTAAATTTACCATCCGCTCCGAGCGACCCATAAACTTCATCGGTAGAAATTTGAATAAACCTCTCCAGTTTTTTATCGCGGGCCGCTTCAAGAAGAGTTAGCGTGCCGGCTATATTCGTCTCTATAAAGATTTTAGGCTCAGCAATAGAACGGTCCACATGGCTCTCTGCGGCAAAATTAATTATTGCATCGATTTTATATTCATCGATAATTTTTCCAATTAGTGCACCATCACATATATCACCTTTCACAAACTTGTAATTTTTATGATCCAAATATTCAGCAAGATTTTCAAGATTGCCGGCATAAGTCAGCTTGTCGAGATTGACCACAAAACAATCGGGATGCTCTGAAAGCACCATCCGCACAAAATTGCTTCCTATAAATCCTGCACCACCTGTAACCAGAATCTTATTCATAATTGCCTCAGAAAACGTCCCAATGGGACCTGCCATGATTCAATCGGTTCATCAAGCAAAGCTTCAATCTTGCTGCAATCGAACCGGCTATTTAACGGTCTTGCAGCGGCACTGGCGTAATCACTTGTTTTACAGGTCAACAGGTTAACATCCATCGAGAGCTTGTCAAATATAAACTCCGCCATTTCATACCGGCTGACATAACCGGAACTTGCGAAATGAAACACCCCCTCTGGCTTTATTCGCAATAATTTGCAGATTACCCTGGCTGCTTCGGTCGTAGCCGTTGGCGAACCCCTCTGGTCATCAACAATTTTTAACACTTTTTCCGTTTTTGCATGTTGTATCAACTTGGTTACAAAGTTTCGCCCTGATTGGCCGTATGTCCATTCCACACGCATTATACAATGCTGGCAGCCGCTCTGGCCCAGGAGTTGTTCCCCTGCCAGTTTGCTCCTGCCATATTCATTTATAGGATTTGGAAGGTCGGTCTCAACATAGGGTCTGTCTAACAGACCGTCAAAAACAAAATCCGTACTAACGTGCAGCAACCATGCGTTGGCTTCTTTCACAAGAGCACCCAGACGCCTTGCCGCTTCTGCATTGACCTGGTGTGCTAATTTGGCTTCGGTCTCGGCGCCATCGACATTAGTATAAGCTGCACAATTAACGACTATCTTTGCACTTTCGACAACCTTTTTAAGCTGTTGGGAGTCGGTTATATCAAATTCCGGCAAATCAAATGCTTTAACATCAAAACCCTCTTCTACACATATTTTTGCCAGGTCAGTACCAAGCATCCCCCGACCGCCGAGAATAGCAATCCTGCTATCATGAGTTGCCATCATAAACTCCCCACATGCGGCAACTTCTCAGGTCGAATGTCTTTAAGTCTGGGATAGTCTGCGTCTTTTGACGATAAGATGGGTTCCTTCAGCGGCCAGTCAATATTAATATCAGGGTCATTCCAGATAATCCCGCCTTCACTCCCAGGATTATAAAAATCAGTGCACTTATATGAAAAAACCGCTGTCTCACTTATAACACAATACCCATGAGCAAAACCCAATGGAATATAAATCTGCCTGTTGTTCGCGTCGGAAAGTACCTCACTGACCCACTGGCCAAAAGTCGGTGAGTCTTTGCGAATATCGACAGCAACATCTACGACCTCACCCGATAAAACCTGAACCAATTTACCTTGTGATTGAGGATATTGAAAATGTAAGCCGCGCAAGACCCCTTTTTTCGAAAATGATATATTGTCCTGCACAAAAAAGCCCTTTATACCGGCTTCCTCATAACGCGTACTGTTCCAGGTTTCCAAAAAGAAACCCCTCTCATCGGAAAACACCGCTGGCTCCAATACGAGCACTCCAGGTAGTTTCGTCTCTTTAACATTCATTTTATGCTGATATCTCTTGTTATTGCGGAGGTTTATTTAAAACTAATTCATTGGCTCGACTAAGCGATTCAAATGTCCCTGCATCCGTCCACCAACCGTCGAGAATATCATAAGCCAACTGATCTTTTTCAATATAAGCGTAATTAACATGAGTAATTTCAAGCTCACCCCGGGCTGACGGTTTGAGGGAACGTATTATCTCAAAAACTTGCGCGTCGTAAAAATATATGCCGGTTACTGCATAATCCGACTTCGGTTCTTTAGGTTTTTCTTCAATACCAATAACCTTGCCGTCGGCCAGCTCTGCAACACCAAAACGCTGTGGGTCTGACACCTGCCTAAGGAGTATTCTCGCGCCGGTTTTCTGAGCAATGAATTTTTCGGCATAATTATTAAGACTGCTTTCAAAAATATTGTCGCCAAGGATAACAACCATAGGCTGACCTTGTGCAAAATTCTCAGCCAACGCCAGGGCCTGGGCAATTCCACCCGCTTCGTCCTGAACTTTATACGTAAACCGACAGCCAAAATCTTTTCCGGAACCCAGCAGATTTACAACATCGCCCATATGTTCGAGACCGGTTACGATTAGAATTTCCTCAATGCCGATAGAAGTTAGTTTCTCAATGGGGTAATATATCATCGGCTTTTGCCCGATGCCAAGAAGATGCTTATTTGTAACCTTCGTCAACGGCCTAAGACGAGAACCTGTACCGCCCGCAAGAACAACGCCTCTTAAATTCATATGCATCTCCCTAACAAATAATCAATCAATATCTCTCAGATATTCGCTTTTGTCGCCCCTGTAGTAAACCCGCCATCAACCAAAATTATCTGGCCTGTAATATATTCGCTCGCATCCGAAGCCAAAAAGACAACCGTTCCGTCAAGGTCATGTGGCTGCCCCGGACGATTCAAAGGAATGCGGTCCGTGATATATCTCAGCCATTCTTTATTTTCATATAACACTGCATTTTGCGCCGTCTTAAACCAGCCGGGAGCCAACACGTTGACCGTAATTCCGAACCTGCCCCATTCCGCAGCAAGGCTTCTGGTCATTAACAAAACAGCACCCCGGCTTGCAGTATAAGGTGCGATACCTTCCATACCGAAAACACATGTACACGAACCCATGTTTATTATTCTGCCGTAGTTTCGTTTTATCATCTCCTTGGCAACCGCCTGTGCGCAGAAAAAACTGCCTTTAAGATTGGTATCCAATACAGTGTCCCAATCCTCTGGAGAAAATTCAATGCTTGGATTTCGAATATTCAAACCGGCATTGTTGACCAGAATATCAATTTTTCCATATTCTTTTATGGCCGCCTGAACCATATTATCAATATCACTTTGAGAGAGCACATCCAATTTAATAGCTAACACCTTTCTACCCAAAGATTCTATTTCCTTCTTGAATTCGGTCAATCTCGATATATCCCTGCTGGTAATAACCAAATCAGCGCCGGCCTTGGCAAGAGCCCGTGCAAAATACTGACCCAAACCGCGACTGGTCCCTGTTACTATTGCCACCTTGCCGGAAAGATTAAACAGGTCCTGCATCCTAAGCTCCTCGAATTTTAAGAGTGCCTAATAAAATTAGTCGTAGCACCGAAAATGAGCGTTTTCGTTTCTGGCAAGAAAGGCGAAACAGGCAATGTACAACATTGTCGATGGAGCCTGACGCCGCCAGAAACGAAATAAGCCATTTGAATGCAGAATCATTTTATTAGGTGCTCTAAGGTTCTAAAACTATTTTCAGTAAATTTTCCTCGCCCTTGTGTAAACGTTCAAAAGCACCCGGTCCGTCTTTTAAAGGTAAAACATCGCTGATTAACGGCTCAATATTAATCTTGCCGGAAGCCACAAGTCCTATACATTCACTAAATTCACCCGAACTGGCATAAGAGCCCCGAAAAGTCAGCTCCCTTGCGACTAATTCCTGCAAATTGAATTCAGCGGTTTGTTCCAGATTACCAACAGCAATAACATGTCCACCGGTTTTTGTAATTGAAATTCCATCAAGGAAAGTCTTGGCGTACCCAACGACCTCGAAAGTAACATCCGCCCCTTTGCCTTGTGTTTCCTTCAAAATCGTTTCTCTTAGGTCGGAGTTCAAAGGATTGATAACCTTATCTGCTCCTAACTTGCT
>CAZIAN010000418.1:0-4266 GCA_964537355.1 uncultured Pirellulales bacterium
TTAAGTAGGGTATTAGTTAAGCCGATAATCTATATAGCGTGATAGATTACTTTAGGTACAAGGTTAGAGGTGGCCAATTTTTATACTCTCCACCACACTGATGTATTACTTTGGTTCGAAAAGTGGCTGTATAAGGTCAATTTTTGTTGCGAGTGAGGATGATTAGATATGACAGATCTAAAAATTACAACCGGCAAAAAAGGCGCAGCACTGCTTGTTGTCTTGTTTATTATTATGGTAATAATGATTTCGTCCTTAGGCTTTTTGTCACGAAGCGATGTGGAATTAGCCTGCGGTCAGAATATGGCACTTCGGATTCAGATGGACCATTTAGCCGAATCGGGTTTGGAGCACGCCAAAGGACTTATTCTTAATCCGCAAGATATTAGTTCAGAATATTGGTCAGGAGCAACAGACCAGCAACTGGTTGCAGGCAATGATTATTATGATGTTGCAGTTGTTCGCGATGATTCGGACCCTACAAATCGCTGCAATTATATTATAGACTGTAATTCATATCGGCTGAGAAATAGCGAGAAGATTGGCCGCAGCAATATAAGAGCTGAATTGCGGCTTGATCCGTGCATAGCAGTCTGGACAGGAAGAAATACAACGATTTGGAGCGGTGTTACGATAAACGGAGATGTTTATTGTGAAGGCACATTAACAAACAACGGAGCAATCGACGGCGATGTATTTACTATTGGTATGAGCGGAAGCGGAAGTATTGCCGGACAACAAAAAGATGTTAATGATTTATCACTGGCCTGGCCTCGAGTTACGGTTGCGGATTTTACCTCGAATTATACCACGCAGACGATAGCCGACAGTAATCTTACCGGATCATTTGGTCCATATAATCCTATTCGAATATGTTATCGAACCGGCGATTTGACTCTGGTCGGTAATGCACAGATCGAGGGCATGCTGGTAGTTGACGGTAATCTGACTGTACAAGGGATCGCAAATACTATTACCTCGGCGAAAAATTTACCCGCACTTCTGGTAACCGGTAACTTGATCGCGGAAAGCGGTGGTAATTTGCAGATTAATGGTCTTGCAGTCGTTGACGGTACAATGCAAGTCAGTGCCGATGCTGCCGGCATTAATATACTTGGCGGACTGTTTGTCAAAAATGGCATCGTAGACAATGGTAATATTACCATAACGGCTGCACCATCAAAAACAGCGATTGTGGTTTGGTCAGCAATGGGCATTGAAGAGAAATGGGGACAGGCTGCCGGAGCGTTTTTCAAAAGTATTCAAAGACAATGACCGTCATACACATATTGGGCTGATATTGGGTAGAAACGGTTGCTAAAAAGCCTCTCAATACATGGAATTGAAGCCTATAGCTAAGCATTGGGACGGATCTAAAAGTAGTGTTTTGCCCCTTGCTGGTGTTTTTTCAGACTCCTCTTTTCTTATTCTCGTTCTACTCCTGCCATAAGGGATTCCCCGATACGATCAAGAGTAGTTCACCTGATAGCAAAAACATATTCTCCACTGATTGAAAAAAACTGCGTTTACACTAAAATAATGGGGTTGTCGGTTATTAGAATGAAAGCATAAACGGAGATTCATGTGCTGTAATATTCCAATCAGTGAAGGATGTTGGATTTTCAAAAAACTTCAAAAACTTCAAAAAAAACTTTAAAAAGAACGAAAAAAGTGTAGCATTTTAAGAGGAGAAACTGTATAATGAAGCACAGGAATGGAGATGTGGTCGGCGGAAAGTATAGTGAAATCTTGGGTGTTTATATAAGTGCTTTTTGCCGGAACAGCATGGACGCACCAGTAATTGTTTACTAAAGGGCGCATTTTGTGTTCTACGGTGTCGTTGCGCGTGTGAAAAGCGTGTATTCATTGCAGATGTGCATTAGGCTAAGGCATTATGCGAAAACAGTACCGTGGAACTTCGTAAGAGCTAATAATACAACCTGTGGTTAACATGTCCAAGAGGCACATATGTTGTTGCTTTGTAGGGGGCTTATCAGAGATTTCCTACTGCAACCCACAGGGACGGAGTCTGCATTATAGCTGTAGCCGAGAAGGATTGTGAGGATGTTTGGGACGTCATAACACCCGATGCATAATCTTAAGGTCCTCAAAGGAGTAATATCGCAGAATGCAACTTGGCGAAAGTAGCTAATATATGTGGAAACCAGCTTTAGAGTATATAAACGTCTTTGCCGGGAATCAATATTGCAACTGGAGGCTTAGGGTTGAACAGATTCCCTCAATAAAGCAGCTGGCTTCAGTAATGGATAATGTTGTTAATCCATACCATACGAGGATTGGTTAGCAAGTGAAAACTTATTTGATAGTTTACTTTGGAACGGTGATGGTGGCGATGTTTCTTGTGCCAATTGTTTCGCGACTGGCTAAGTGGTATCGTTTGCTCGATGCTCCCGGTCCACGCAAGGTGCACAAAGTTCCCATCCCGCGTATAGGCGGAATTGTTTTTGTGGTATCGACCCTTGCTTTAGTGCTGCCCGTGTTTTTATTAAATAATAATATCAGTCAGTCTTTCCGAGATTCACAGACAAAATTCATCGTACTGTTGGTAGGGGCCGGTTTCATTTTTACAGTGGGTTTGATCGATGATTTGCGTTCTATCCGAGGCTGCATTAAACTGTTATGCCTTGTTGCGGCCTCGTTGGCGATATGTGCTTCGGGGGCAACATTGAGTTCCATTTCCGTAGGGACATGGTTTACCCTTGAGACTGGCTTGGCGGCTTGGCCGCTTACTGTACTTTGGATAGTGATAATTACGGTGTGTATGGGCGTAATTGACGGTCTAGACGGTCTTGCTGCGGGTATAGCGGCCATTGTATGTGGTACACTTGTACTTATGGCTCTTTGGAGCGGTCAGGCAGCTATGGCGGTGTTGATGCTGGCGCTGCTGGGCAGTGTAACGGGCTTTCTATTCTTCAACTTTTATCCTGCCAAGATTTTCATGGGAGACGGCGGTTCCATGTTCCTCGGTTTTTTGATCGGAGCCGGTAGTATCGTATTCCAGACAAAGACTCATACCCTAATAGGGCTGGCGATTCCATTTCTCGTAATGGGTGTGCCGATTCTCGATACGGGCCTTGTCATAATTGGTCGCCGCTTTATTGAGCGGCGTTCGATTTTCTCTCCTGATCGGAAACATTTGCATCACCGCCTGTTAGATCTTGGTTTGCATCACCGTACTGTTGTTATCGTTATTTATGCGGTAACAGCCATTAGTGCCAGTATTGGTGTATTGATGTTAACCGTGGAAAGCGGGTCATCGTTCGGATTGCTGATATTTGGATTACTATTATTGTTTTCAATGTTTGCGTACCTGCACGGCAGGCGATTTTGCGAAGTAGTAGTGGCGTTGAAACGTAACTTGACCATCAAACATAGCTCAATGAAAGACAGACATACTTTTGAAATGGCTCAAGTGAGGATGCGTGAATCCACATCTTTCCAGGAATGGTGGGAGACGGTGTGCACCATGGGCAAGAAAATGAATTTTCAGAAAATTGGCTTGTGGGATTGCGGTAATGGTCGGTACGTAAGAACCTGTATGTGGAATGTGTCGGATGACAAGTTCAAAACCGACAAAACTGCAAAGTTTACATTACCTATTCGAGGTAATGGGTTGGCAGGGTGGGAGATTAGGGCACATACTTCAGTAAACGGCTTTTTGGAACTAAGCGGCCGGCAGGCTATGCTGCTGGCTCGGCTGATGGACGAGTTCCCACTGCCGGAGAACGAGGAAGAAGCCGAACAATTGGAATTATCTGCCAACGCAACAAATCGTTCCTTGATTAACAAAGAGGCATAACCTTCATTATGAAAATGACAGAGACACAGTCTTTGAAGAAACAGGCACATATTCCAACACCAGTTGACATAATGGGAATCCCGGTGGTACCATTTGAATCGTATGACCAAGCCCTCGAATGTATTGAAGAGACAATTGACTCGGACCGGAGGTCCTTCTGGGTTGCTATCAATCCCATTAAGATTTATCACTCCTGGCACAAACCTGAATTACTGAATCTTCTGCGACAAGCAGACGTCGGTATTTGTGACGGCGTTGGTGTATCGATAGCTTCCAAGATACTTCATGGACGAAGTATCAAACGGTGTACTGGTTGTGATCTGTTTTTCAAAATTCTTTCTCTGGTAGCCCGGAAAAATTGGGGTGTTTATCTGCTGGGGGCCTCAGCAGAATCCAACGCAGCTGCACGCTTGGAGCTGCAGAAAAAGTGTCCCGACCTTAGGATT
>CAZIAN010000418.1:4276-4566 GCA_964537355.1 uncultured Pirellulales bacterium
GCAGGATGGATATTTCAAGGATTCACGAACGGTTATCGAACAAATAAATTCCAGTAAGGCTGATTTGCTGTTCGTAGCTATGGGATCTCCAAAGCAGGAACACTGGATATGGCAACACCGGCAAGCTATCGATGCAAATTTTTGCATGGGCGTAGGCGGCAGTTTCGACGTTGTTTCCGGTGGTCTTAAAAGAGCTCCAAAGATTTTTCGAATGACCGGCACCGAGTTTCTCTTTCGTCTTATAATGGAACCGCGTAAAAGATGGCGAATTCAAAAAGTCCTTTTTCCCT
>CAZIAN010000419.1:0-4387 GCA_964537355.1 uncultured Pirellulales bacterium
CAGATAGCTGTCACGAACCATAAGCTTCGTCCTCAAATCCGTTACAGGGATTTGACCGCCGCTGCCATTATCTTTCGGGTAATCATTGGTTGGGCCTGTCTCACACCATATGTCTATATACCCGTGTTCAAGCTCGTTTCCGGTACCATTTTGACCATCCAGTGTCTTGACAATAATACGGTTTATCCCAGGGTATAAGTCTGAATATTTGATTGACCATGTGCCTTCTTGCTGTGACCATTCGGCAAGATACCCGTTCACAAGTACCGAACGAGTCGTAACTGCGTTGGCTGTGCCGAACAACGCAATAGGATTGATGCCCGGAAGGTAATGATAATCACCTATTTTCAGAAGATTGCTGCTGATTGTCAGTTCATTTTGTGGGGATTCAACGGCATACTGCTGGGCGTAAACTGGGCCGTTCAGAAATAATACGAGCAACACCAAAGAAAGCACTGAGTTTTTTAAAGATATGGCTATTTTTAATCTCCATCCATATTGACGCCGGAAGCACCATATTTCTGGTTTGCCGTTGTGCTGAACGGTTCTCCCCAGCTTGTGGGCTCTGGAATCGTGGTTACAGCTTATATAAACTAACAATATTGTAACATATATAGAGTGCCTGAGTCAACTAAAATAGGCTTCCGGGGGACACTCTTTACTACTGAGAAGGATATGATGTAAGGTTAAAAAATATTCTAAGATGCTGCAGAAGATCTGGATGGGAAAATAGAAGAATAAAAAGGCCTTTTAATTCTGTTTTTTCCTTGAAGTATAAGTGGTTAATCGGTACAAATAACATTAGTGAAGCTTGTGCTCGCGCAATCGGGCATCTCTGACTTTCGAATCATCCAGCGGGCAAAATTCTTACAGCTTTCTGATAAAGGAGGAGTTATTGTGTATTATGCGAAGTACAAAGTCTTAAGTGAGAGTTTGTTGTCTCAAAGGTATAATACTTCCCAAAAACTGGACGCGTGATTCAGCGGTGTCCTTTCTATTGCGCCTTTTTCGGAACTGTTAGGTTATTGTTGTGGAAAAATCAAGAGGATTTACACTAATAGAACTTTTAGTGGTCATTGCTATCATTGCAATATTGATGGCGATCTTGATGCCCGCATTGCAGCGTGCCCGTGAGCAGGGCAGGCGGGCCGTGTGCCTGCAGAATACCAAGACGCTCGCGCTCGGATGGATCATGTATTCTGGTGATTACGACGGCAAAATACCACTGGCTGTAGCCAGCACTACAGATGGCTGGGTCCAAAAACCTCCTGGCAATCTACCTGTTGACGCGCCGATAGAAGAACAAATTGAAGCTTTGAAATCAGGTGTGCTTTTTGAGTACATCATGAATGTAAAAGTGTACCGCTGTCCTGTGGCCAAGAGCTATGAGATGCGTACCTATAGCTGTTCCCATGCTATGAACGGCGGAAGCTTTGATGGCGGGCCTGTAACCAAAAATATATACAATATCAAGCATCCCGCTGAGCGCATCGTTTTCATAGATGATTTCGGCGAGGACTGGGATGCAGCCTGGGCCGTTCCATGGAGTCGGCCGGCCTGGTGGAATCCGATTCCCGCGCGTCACGGAGCAGGCACGGTCGTGGATTTTGCTGACGGCCATTCCGAGTGGTGGGCATGGAAAGACTCTCGCACCATCGACCTGATGGTGAAATTGGTCTGGGATGCCCATGGTGATAACATAGGAGTCGTGCAGGATGGAAATCCCGACTTGATCCGGGTGCAAAAGGGAATCTGGGGCAATGACTTGGGATATAAACCTAATTAGTATTCCTTGAATCTTTTTAATAAGGAGCCAAATTAATGAGCGATTCACTAAGCCGACGAGAATTTCTTAGTACGGCCGCCGGAGTTGGCGGCGTGCTGCTGGCCGGTGGGTTTGCAGGCAGACCGCTTGCAGCAGCTGAAAAAGCAGGATGGCCCAAGCTGCCGCCTGTAAATATCCATGTGGTTTACGTGGGTACCGGAGGGGCATGGCCCACCCCGACATTCGATGCTCCTGCAGAGGTAGCAAAGTTCAAGAAATACCTTGCTGGTGTGCAAGCCAGGCTCGGCGACGTGAATTTTGTTGGTGGGGAGTTGATTCCGAATACTGTACAAGCAGCGACTAAAGTTGCCACTGGTATGGCCAAAGCTGATGCTGCAATTCTTGTCCATCTTAGCTTCGGGAGCGGCCAGCCGCTGCTGAAGTTGGTTGATATAGGATTACCCACGGCTATCTTCTCACAGCCTTTCAGCGGACACGATTGGATGTACGTTCCCCAATGGCAGAAAGCCGGCAAAAGAGTGATCCTGCTGCCGTCCAGCAATTACGGCGAACTGGAACGGGCAGCAGCGCTATTACGCGTACCTGTACGTCTTCGCCAATCGCGAATCATTGTTGTAGGAGGGGCTAAGGGAACAGCTCCCGCTTGCTCCGCGGAGCAGATCAGGGAGCGTCTCGGCCCTGAACTGGTTCCGATTAGCCAGGACCAGGTTGCTGCGGCACACAAAGCTGTTGATCTTAAGACTGCCGAGGCAGAAGCAGAGCAATACTGGATCGGCCAGGCCAAGGACATTATTGAGCCGTCTAAGGGGGATATTGTCGATTCAGCTCGCATGTATATGGCAATCAGGGACATCATGATCAAAGAACAGGCACAAGCCATCACGAGTTCTCACTGCATGGGCGCACCGGCCAAAGGCTGTCTGACGTTCAGTAAACTAAATGACATTGGATTGGTCGGCGCCTGTGAGGGGGACATGGACTCAACGCTAACTATGCTTATTTTCAACTACGCGTTTGGTGTCCCTGGTTTTATCAGTGATCCCCTCTTCGACACCTCGAAGAACGCGGTGATTCATGCCCACTGTACTTCGACCACAAAACTCGATGGGCCGAACGGGCAGCGGGCTCCCTTCTTGATTCGCACCCAGTGCGACAGCAACGCGGGAGTATCATTGGAAGTTCAGATGAGAATAGGACAAGAGATTACCTGCGCCAAGTTGGCTAACCTTGACACGATGCTTATCTCCGCCGGTAAAATCATCGAACGGACTGATTTCCACGACCGTGGATGTCGTACTCAGATTACCACAGAAGTATCCAATGCGCGAAGGATGGCCCACAATTGGGGTAGTGGCGTACTTAGCAATGATATGATGACACTGCTTCATCGCGTAGTTTTCTACGGCAATCGTCTCGATAGTGTGAAGGATATGGCTCCTCTAATGCAGCTTAAAATCGTCGAGGAAGGGTAAACACAAATATAAATATAAAATTATGGCGTGCAGAATTCTGCTCGTAAGTCTGCCTATATACGACTTTGCTGAGTATGATTATTTTTAGCTTATGTCCTGTGGTATGCTGAGCGGAGCAGGAAATCTTCGTTGCAGCTCATGCCTACACCTGTCGGTTTCGCAGGTACGGGTGTTTGTTGAAAACAATGCATGTTTTGGCGTGTGGCCAACATGGTTACAGAAATGATCATTTAAGTGGGTAGGTTCAAATCTACAGAAAAGGAGAGTAAAAAAATGAAACAAAAAACAATGAAAGCAAGTTGGTTAGCAGTAGCAACACTTATATTCTGCGTTTTCATCGGTAACGCCTTTGCGGACGCAAAAATGGTTCGTGGGGACATTAACATTGACGATGGCCCTAAGATTTCCTTCAGTGCTCCTGTTGGCCTGTTGCAGGTTTTGAAAACGTCAGGAATTAGTGCCATGGTGGAAAACAAAGAGGAACTCTGCCGTCTGATTGACTCACTAATGGGTGAACTCGAATCCATGAAAGACAATCACTTACTGATTCTCAAAGCGAAAAATGAAGTGGAAGCTCATGTTTGGGTGGAGGAAACTAACGGGGATGAACCGATGCGAGCCAATTTTGTCTTCGTGGATATCGATCCAGGTAATCATGAACCTGAAGTCAGCCTTCGCTTACCCCAGGGGATTTTCTTCCTCAGCTCGTTTATCGGAAATCAATTTGTTGAAGCCCACGGTAAAGAAGCAATGGAAATGGTCCGTCAGTTGTTTTTAGCTAAAATCAAGGAGAAAGATCGCAGGCACGACCACGAAACATCCAATCGTGGGCCTGAACCGGTTGAAGAAATGCATCAGCGTATTGGTAACTTAAAGGAGAAGATCGATTATCTCCGTCGGGAAGGACGACACGACGAAGCCGAAGGACTCAAACGCGAAATAGAGGAAATTCAGCGAAACATCGAGGGAATGGAGCGTGGACAAGACCAAAGACAACCCCGTGGTGATCCGCAACCAATCGAAGAAATGCACCAGCGTATCGGTCATTTGAAGGAGAAGATCGACCAGCTACGCCGGGAAGGACGACACGACGAAGCCGAAGGACTCAAACGCGAAATAGAGGAAATTC
>CAZIAN010000419.1:4487-4558 GCA_964537355.1 uncultured Pirellulales bacterium
AGCGAAACATCGAGGGAATGGAGCGTGGACAAGAACAGGGACAGCCAGATCAAGGGCCTTCGAACAACTCT
>CAZIAN010000420.1:0-4551 GCA_964537355.1 uncultured Pirellulales bacterium
CTGTTCATATTCAGTTCCTCTTGAATTCGATACATGAAATTGACCTGTTCGGCAGGGTTATTTTTAACCTACTGCCATCAAAGAATATATCTCTTTGAGTTATCCGGCCAATCTGTCTGTTTTCATTTGGTTTGGGTACATCGTTAAGGCGTCCTTCCAAAACATGGTGTACGGCACGACCATCAAAGCGGCCTAAAGCGGAAATATCGACTGTGACATCTATCGAATCTTCAAAACTCCTGTTGATGGCATGAAAATAGACAAGTTTTTCATCTGCCGTAGCCAATGCATCAACGTAGGCGACCTTCTCTTTGGGGCCGATACCGCCCATTCGGTATGGCTGTTTATATGCTGGTACGTTCCTGCTCTCAAGAGAAAGCAATTTCTCGCCGTGGTGTTGTGAGTAGAACATCGTTACCTGTCCTGTAGGCATGTAGTAGGGGGGAATCTTACCTTCGACATCTGCTTTGATTGCATGAATTCCCCACGAGTTACCTACGAGCATAGATTGGCAGCCCAATTCAATTACATCCGCGGCCCGCATAAAAGCGTGAAGATATCCTGCCGCACCAAGCCCCTTGGCGAAGCTCGAATTCAAAGCGGGTTCAGGGCCGTTATGTCTCCACCAACCATTCCAGTTCCATTCGGTTACGGCTACTTTATAGCCGCCTTTTCGAGCGGCATTTATGCCGGGATGGTTAATAATAGACTCACCATTATCATCGAACCATGTCACCGCTACCCATGCACGCCAGATTTCCTCGGCGGAAAGCTTCTCTATTGGGACTTCTCTGCTGTTTTCCACTACTTTCGTAATGGCCCATGGTGTATAGAAATGCGTGGCAAAATATGATACTTTGTCCGCTGTTTGCTTGTGTACCTCTCTGAAAATCCCAGACATTTTGCCATCGTGTCCATCGGCAATAATTTCAATGGAAGGATCTACCGATCTCATTGCTTCAATGTATTCGTTCAAACACTCGGCGTAAAACTGAGGAGCCTCATTGGGCATCATCTTCTTTAATTCCCTTATGAAAGCCCATGTTTCGTTACCGATTTGAAAATATTTAACCTTATAAGGTCTGGCTCGGCCATTTTTTGATCGCAAGGCAGGCCAATCATATATTCCTTCCGGCAGCTTTGCTCCGATGGGCGAATTGCAGTAGGCGACCAACGCTGCCGCGTGCATAGCAGCTTGTCTCAGCGGTTTTTTCTTAAGCAGAGCATCCCGGAAATTTACGACAACGATGGCCTCTGCGTTGACTTCTTCGCAAAATTGAAGGAACTCATCATAACCGAAGTTATTGGTTACCTTGTGTCCGAGATGGCCGGTGCTGACAGGCCGCTGAGAACTTCGATTTGGTACGTTGTCAATCATATCTCGCCAATCTAAGAAATCCACATCGGTCCCGCCGGGAAATCTGATTACAGGTATTTCCATTTTTTTAAGGAGCTTTAATACCTCCGGCTGGATTTTACCTGTTCCGGGAATTAGTCCTCCCTCAATGCCTATCTCGCCCCAGCTCGGCCTTTCCATAAACTGACCGAAAATACGCGGATTAATTTTATGGATAACCTTTTTCTTTATGCTGAATGTAATGTCGGCTGAATCTTCCTTTTGCTGTGAGAATGCGATTATCTGTGATTGGCATAAACCAAGGACAAAACATATAGTGACTAATTTTGCTGAGTGAAATCTGATTTTGTCGATTAGTTGCATCGTGTATTCCTTTTCAATGGTTGACTTTCCCGACCTTACTATTGTTTGTTCGGAGCACTCAAAGTCGGCAGGGGGGATTTACTTGACGCTCATTCTTTGATGAACAAATTGGAAAACCTTTTTATAGGCCTCATCGATTTTCTCAGGGTCACCGCCGCCTAATCCATGTTCTCCTCCGGCAATCGTAATAAACTCATGGTCGATATGAAATTTTCTGAATTGTTCCGCCATCATTACCGACTGCTCGTAGGGCACGTCGGTATCTTTCGTGCCGTGTATTAAGAGCGTTGGCGGATATTCCTTGCTCACGTTTTTGACCGGCATGTATGGATAAAACTTTTTAGCTTCTTTGTGCGGGTCCCAGCCGGATACTTCTTTTGGCCAGATTCCTCGCTGTCGGCAAAACTGATAGAACGCTCCGCCATCGCCGTTTCGGTCTTTTGAATTAGCAATAGCAGGACCGCTTACCTGCTTCCTGGCCTGTTCTTCGGTCATCTTCGACCTCTGATGGCGGGGATGAGGACTGGGTTTGCTGTACCAATCGCCAATCAAGTCGCCATAACCCCAAAACGCAACAAGTACGGCAGGGCGGGGTTTGACACGATGACCCGCAGCCAGAGTCAGATATCCTCCGGCCGAGCCGCCCAAAACCGCTATCTTATCGCTGTCAATGGCAAACAGCTCGGGCCCTTTTTCCCTTATCCATTCGAAAGCATCTTCGAGGTCTTCGATAATCGCCGGCAATTTCGTTTCGGGAGCCAGGCGATAGTCAATCGAAACGATTGCATAACCCGCATCCAGAAACATCTTTTTAACACGTCCATCGATACCGTCACGTCCACCCATTATTAATGCACCGCCGTGTATCCAGACAACGACCGGACGAATCTTCTCATCATCAGCGCGATAAACATTCGCTTTGATTTCAAGAGTTCCAACTCGCTTATAGGTATAAGTCTGCATTCGCACCTCAGCGGCGGCAATATTGACCGCCAGTCCCGACAAAAAAATACAACCGATAATGACGAAAAAGATTTGTCTCATCTTATTTGTGGGTTTCATATCTTTAACAACTATCACTTTCATCGGTTACAATAACTCTTTCTACCTGACTATGGTTCCGGCAGGTTTAACATCCATTGGGGCCATTCCGGCAGCGGGTCGGCCATAAGGTATTCTTTGTGCCACTTCAAATTCCAAAGGCTTTTCAATCTCACCCTGCTCACCGAGGCGTCCATCAAGCAGACGTTGATTGTGTAGGCATGTCGGTCCATGCAATACCGGCCAAATCCTGTATTATGTCGTATGGCCTCGTCGGGCGGGGCCGGGTCGCTTCTGCTAACCGGACCACCTCCCCAGCGCCAGCACTCCAAAAACATTGGAATCTGAGCAGCCTGCCTTTGGTCTATCCTTCTCCAGGCCCTACGGTCCGCATCCGGCAGTCCCCATATAGTTGTAACGCCCGGACGCAAATCATAGCACCAGTTATTGATTCCATAGCTGTTCTTGTTGATTTTTCCGTCGATTTCACAACTCCACGCCATTTGAGCAGGAACCATTTCCCCTTCCTCTTCGGTCTTGCGTGTATTCGGACATAATCGGCTCTTCTCACCGCCTTTTTCATAGTAGGGCATCAATGGGATGATCCATGTACCTCCGCCCGGTGTAGATGATTCTTTCCATACCATAAACTTGCTTTCGTTGTCATGGGCATAGAGGTAGAATATCTTACCCCATTGGCTAAGGTTCGATTGGCATACAACTCCGCGGGCCTGGTCTCTCGCTCTGCTCAGAGCGGGCATAAGTATCGCCATCAGCAAAGCGATGATGGCGATTACCACCAGAAGCTCAATTAATGTAAACGCCTTTCTTCTGTGCATGATACTACGCCTTTGAAAAAATATTTCATCTGAGATTTCTCATATACCCTTCATAGAAAAACTCTCATATGCTGCAAGTCCCATAATAACATAACATCTCTTGAGTTTCAATAGCTCTCGTAACAGCGTGCTAACTATAGGAACTTATTTTGCATGAATGGAAACAAGTACTATTGTATTGCGGTTATTTTCTCCTTGATTTGAGGGCATTATAGAGTATATAATTATATCAACGGTAAGGAGTTCCAGTTCGTATTCCGGCGATAATATCGCCGGTAGTACGCATCAGAAGCTGACACTTGAAAGAGAGGGTTGAAAATGACTAAGAGAAATTTGACGTTTAGTGCTATAGCGTTTATTGCTGTCTTAATTACAAATTCTGCATTTGCCGGTAATGAAGCGAGACTATTGCGATTCCCGGCAATTCATGATAATCAGATTGTCTTTACTTACGCCGGCGATCTATATAGTGTTTCATCAGCCGGAGGCGTGGCCCGCAAGCTGACCAATCACGATGGCTTTGAAATGTTTGCCCGTTTTTCTCCCGACGGTGAGCAAATTGCTTTTACCGCTCAATATGATGGTAATACGGAGATTTATTTAATGCCTGCGGGCGGCGGTGTACCTCAACGTTTGACCTTCACGGCAACGCTTGAACGGGATGACGTGTCCGATAGAATGGGCCCAAATAATATCGTGATGGCCTGGAAAAACGATGGTAAGAATATCGTTTTCCGTTCACGAATGAGTTCATTTAACAGTTTTAACGGCCAGCTATATTCTGTTTCTATGTCAGGCGGCCTTCCTGATGAACTGCCGCTTCCTCGCGGAGGTTTTTGCTCTTTCTCGCCGGATGACACGAAGTTAGCATACAATCGCATCTTTCGCGAATTCCGAACGTGGAAACGATATCGCGGCGGCATGGCGGATGATATCTGGATTTATGATTTC
>CAZIAN010000421.1:0-4541 GCA_964537355.1 uncultured Pirellulales bacterium
AGGCCAATAGCGCCAACGCCGACAGCCCGTGGACAGGCCCGCTCTGGAGCTTTTCCACCGCCAGCTTCCTTATTATTGAGGATTTTGAGAGCTACAATGACCTTGATGAAGGCGAAGCGGGGAGCAACAGGATATATCTGGCCTGGTTGGACGGATTTGATAACCCTGCGATCAACGGTTCTATCGTTGGTCATACCGATCCTCCTTTTGCCGAGCAGACTATCGTTCACGGCGGTTCCCAGTCAATGCCGATGTCCTACGATAATGGTGTTGGCAAATCAGAGGCGACTTTAACGTTGACTTCCAATCGCGACTGGACAATTAACGGTCTCGACACACTGACGATTTGGTTCCGAGGCGAAGGGACTAACGCCAATGAGAATTTGTACGTCGCCCTCAACGGTAATGCAGTTGTAAATAATGACAATCCTATTGCGGCAACGAGAACTGCATGGACACGATGGGATATCAACCTGCAGGCCTTTGCCGACCAGGGTGTGAACCTTACCAATGTAACTTCGATCACTCTTGGCCTTGGTAACAGGGCTAATCCGGTTGCCGGCGGTGCAGGTATGATGTACTTCGACGATATTCGTCTCTATGCACCGTAAACCGGAACAGGCAGCTAAGATTGCATAATTGATATTGCAGATTTGTATTAACTCGGGGCCTATACTTATTGATTCGGTATAGGCCCTTTTGTCTTGGGGCAATATTAACTCCACAGGTTAAACTACCTCAGCATTTTCTGCAAGACCCCTCTGAGAGGTGTTTTATCGTTCTACAATGGCCAAACTCAAGCCGAAAAGTATCTGGGGGGATATTAAGGCAAATTAGAAAGAGAAGCTGGGCTTTTCGGTTCTCTCTGATTTCGCGTCCTGGGATAACCTAAGGCGTTAACCTGGACCACTTCTGCTGATTCTTATGACGGGAAACAATCCCTTTCAGAATCCCATTCTTCAAATAGTAACGTTGAACTTTCGGATTATTATAGACAAAAACCTCGGTTTCTCCTTCTTGTTCAATCAGGTCCGGCTCACCAAGACTTGCCGTCAATTCTTCTTTCGTCATACCTTTTTTGGCCAGTTCATTCAAAATCGCAAAGCGAACTTCTTCGGATGTCTCAGGATTTGATTCCAAATATGAATTTTGACGGCTTGCTGCTGCCTGGCCTGAGCTCGTGAAATCGAAGTGGACTATTTTGGGAAGTAATTCGTCAGAAGCCCCTGAAGCAAGGTCCACAGCGCCGCTTGTAGCACCCCAAATTAATGTGTTGGTCCAAAAAGAACCTTGCAGTTTATGTTTAAGTTCTTTTTGTTGTGGCTCACAATCTGGATACTCAGCAAACAAAGTGTAGTCCTCATTGCGGACAAATTCAAAACTTCCAGGTGTAGTGATAGAGACTCCCGTAGAAGACCTGACTTCTATGCCCGGCGGCTCCGACGTAACAGGGATATTTTGGTATTTGCCTGTCATAATCGTAGCACAACCGGTTAGGAACACGAAACCACAAAGCACGAAAGTTAGAATTAGCTTTTTCACTTTGCGCCATTCCCCTTGTGCCGATGCTTCTTTATACTCTTTGAACGGTGTTTCCTGAGACGGTTCGGATGGTATCTGTTGAGGCTCTTCGGACAATACCTCTTGAGTATCTTCGGGTAATGTCTTTTGGTGATTTTCCCGAACTTTAGATTTTTCTTCGCAACCCATAATTGTTCTCTTTTCAAAACCTTCCATCGGCATATTCAGACAGCAACTTTACGTAACGTAATGACTGCATCTTAAAGACCGATTGCTGAAAACATACCCTATAAACCGTGGTTGTCCATTCTACGGCCTGAAACTCCTGTTAAATGGGTACAGGGCTTGTCTGCTGACCTTACAGCTAAGATTTCTGCGCAACACCATGGCCATATCAGAAGAAATAATCATTACAACAGCCTGTGAATAGTTTTTACCGGTTGTAAATTTGGCAACACCAGTTTTATTTCTTATATTTTGTAGGAATATTTCTATAGCCTTATTCTTTTTGAAAGAAGATTTTTCATGAAAAGAGGTATACAATGAAATCTAAAAGCGGTTTTACATTAGTAGAAATTCTGATTGTTGTTTGCATCTTAGGTATCCTGGCGGCTATCGTAGTTCCTCAGTATTCACAAAGCAGTACAGAAGCCAAGTATGCAAGTCTGTGTACTGACCTTCATACGCTGCGTTCACAAATTGAGCTGTATAAGATTCACCACAACGGTTTTCCACCTACTTTCGCCAACTTTACAGCACAAATGACAGGCCAGACCGATATTACCGGTGCTGTTGGTACCGATTACGGTCCTTACATGAAGAAGATTCCGGTAAATCAGTTCAATAACAAGATCGCCCTCGATAATACAGGAACCGTTGGTGATAACGTTGGTGGCTGGGAATATAACGAAGCCACCGGTGTAATCAATGCTGACGACAACTATGATAATGATGGCGTTGCCGGTCCAGACCATGCGAATCTCTGATATCGTTCTACAATGGCCGTTACTCAAGCCGAGAAGGGTCGGGATAAGAATGGCGATTCTATGAGTCTAAATCTGTGTGCCGGATAATAGGTCTCGGGAAGTTCACTTACTATCATTATCAACCACTGTGGAATTGACCCGTTTTCTTTTCGTATGTGGCGATTCGCCATTTCGCTTTCGGTCGTCAAATGTCCTCTTCCTGCCAAGGGCGTAAAAGAAATGACAGATGAGCCAAACGAAAAAAGCAAATGGTAAAATCCTTAGCAATATACGCATTTTTATCTCTACCGAACTTTCAGCGTTCTTTTCTTAATATTACTGCAACACGCTGTTATCTTATTTGCCGGCCGGTGTAACCCATCATCGAACTAATAGTCTCAAAAACCTTTAATTAGTAAATAAATCGAAAATATTCCCGAGCATGCTGGATGGTGCCTTATATATTTCAGTGTAATGACAGTTTATACATGTAACAGTTGTAAAACGCTTTGATTGTACGTCGAATATTTTGCTCAGAAAACCACCTGTTGCGCGAAATTCACCGACATCGCACTCCGTGCTCCTGCATTTTGGACAAGTGTAATTAAAGTCCTGCATCGTAATCTCCTATGATTCATTAACCACTCACTACATTACTATACGCTCTTTACGCCGATTTATTCAAAGGAATTAAGCAGGTCGGAAAAAATAATCGCTACAACGGCCTGCTGGGCGCTTTAAATTGGAAGTTGGACGATATTCTGTTAGATCGTATTAAGGGTAAGTTAGACAAAAGATACGTCTGTGCAAAAACAAGGATTAGAAGAAAAGTGAGGCATAAAAATCATGTTCTCGTGCAAATTTTCAACAAAGTGGCTTTGAAAGTGGAATCTCTTGATAGTTCAAGGTGAATTTGGTAAGATTATTGGTATCAAATGGAGACGTATGGTTTTTTAGCCATATAAATGGGAAATGACAGATGAAACAAATCTCAATAATGGATGTGAAAATTATTATCCGTTCGTTTTTCTTTTTACCCTTAAAAGGAGAGAGCTATTAAGTCTAAATCAGCAAAGTCAATAGTGATTTGTATAGTGGTAGGTTTGGTAGTAAACGGCACTTTACAGGCCAACTGGTCGGAAACTTTCGACGGTGATGAACTCAACCTGGCAACCTGGCAATTTTATCCTTTTCCGGACGTGACCAAAACGTTCACAAATACCATTAAGGTAGATCCTAACGGCAACAAATACTTAAGCATAGATGAGACAAGCTCGTCTGATGCCGGCGGCTCGCAATTTGGCGTAGGCTTTGGCTCAGAGGAAGTATTCACAGATGTCCGTGTCGGGGCAGAAGTAAATGTCACCGGTGGATTGCGGAATTACCATGGTATCGCGGCAAGGGTGACATACTTCATTGATCCCGATGGCTCACTCACCGGCGCAGCTCCCGGTATAGTTGCCAGTACATATTTGATTCTGATCCACTGGCAGGATGGTCCGGCTAATCTCAGAATTGAAGTTTTCAAGACAGTCAACAACCTTACCAACATTATGAAGACCTATCATGAGGAGCCGGTGCCGGGCATTGGCCATGCCCGAAGCTACTATGCTGAGCTGGATGTCGTTGGCTCAGACCCGGTCTATATCACGGGCAGTCTATACGAATATAAAGATGGCCCCTTGATGGCGAGAACTCCAACACTTATTGACACGAATGGCAACGATCCCTGGGAGAACGAGGGAAACCATGACGCAATCTACCCGAGCGGAGTAAGCGTTGTCTTTGGCATGAATCAAAATTCCGTGCCAGCTGGATACCATGCCAGTTTTGACAACGTTTCGTCCGTTTCAAATGGTCCGGCGGCGGTTAATCCCAGTCCCGCCGATGGGGCAACGGACGTGTCCATTGATGCCGATCTTAGCTGGCTTGAGGCGGAATTTGCGACTTCGCGTGATTTGTGGTTCGGCAAAAAAGGAGCTATGGAAAAGATTGAACAATCGCCGGAAGGCGCTTCCTTTGACCCAGGGACATTTGAATTCGGCCAAACTTACG
>CAZIAN010000422.1:0-2367 GCA_964537355.1 uncultured Pirellulales bacterium
CAGGAGTACCGAACATACTATTGATCGTCGTGATATGCTCCGAGCAACCGGTACCGCGGTGCTCGCAGCTTCGGCCTTTCCGTTGCAGTGGGTGGCCGCCGCTGAAAAGAAAAATCAGAAGATCCTTTACTTTTCACGCTCGGCCGGCTATGAGCACGATGCCGTTAAAATCAAGGATGGCAAGCCCAGCATCTCCGATAGAATCCTCACTGAACTTGGTAAACGTCACGGCTTTGAGGTCGTCTGTACTAAAGACGGCCGTGTCTTCGATGGTGACCTCAATCAGTACGACGCCATCGTTTTCTATACCAGCGGTGTCCTGACAGAGCCCAACAAAGCAAAGACTCCGCCGATGTCAGTCAAGGGCAAAAAGAGATTACTGCGTACCATAGCCCGCGGCAAAGGTTTCATCGGTTTGCACGCCGCCTCCGATTCATTTCATTCTGAGGGCCCCAGAGACCAGAACCAGAGTGAAGTTGACCCTTATATCGCTATGCTCGGCGGTGAGTTCATCGTACACGGCGCCCAGCAGGAAGCTCTAATACGCACAGCATCGCCCAACTTCCCCGGGGCAAAACAATTCGGCCGGTGGCAAAGGCTCAAAGAAGAATGGTACACCCTTAAGAACTTCGCCAAAAACCTGCACGTAATCCTCATCGAGGACAACGAGGGGATGAAAGGCGACTGCTACCAGCGCCCGCCGTTCCCGGCCACATGGGCCCGAATGCACCGAAAAGGTCGTGTCTTCTATACCTCATTCGGCCATCGCGACGACATCTGGACGAATCCCGACGTTCAGGGCATAATTGCCGGCGGCCTGGCCTGGGCAATGGGCAACGTCAAGGTTGACGTAACACCCAATATCGACAAGGTCACGCCCAAGGCCAGCCAGTTGAAATACTAAATGACAGGTGAGATGTTATCCGACGGCAACAACAAATCTCAGGAGAGATGAGATGTTTACACGAAAGTATTACATTTTTTTGGCACTCGTATTGTCAATGTTATCCATAGCTCGGGCCGACGATTGGCCGCAGTGGCGTGGTCCGTACTTCAACGGCTCCACCAATGAAAAGAACCTGCCTACAGATTGGAGTAAAACCGACAACATCGCCTGGAAAGTCGATTTAGCCGGCTGCTCGGCCGCTACCCCGATTATTTCAGGAGACAGGGTATTTCTGTCGGGTGTTGATTCCGAAAGGGATATGCTGCTGGCTATGTGTTTTGACCGCATCAATGGAAAACTTCTCTGGCAAAAAGACATTGCAAAAGGAATCAGAAAAGATACGCGTAGTAACTATGCTTCTGCCTCACCGGTCACCAATGGCAAAATTGTGGTCTTTTTCTATGCGAATGGCGACCTCGTATGTTTTGATCTGAACGGTAATCGACAGTGGGCACGCAATATTCATGATGACTACGGCCCCTTCGCATTCCAGTGGACTTTCAGCAGCAGCCCAACGTTGTTTAACGGCAAACTATACTTGCAGGTATTACAGCGTGATGTAGCAGTAGGAGGCCGTGGTTTGAAAGATCAGAAGAACGAATCCTATATTTTGGCCATGGAACCGGATTCCGGAAAGACCTTATGGCGGCATATCCGTCCAAGCGAAGCCCAGAAGGAATCTCGTGAAGCGTATACCACTCCGATTCCTTTTTCTTTAAACGGGAACCAGCAACTGTTGATTATTGGTGGCGATGTCCTGACCGGACATGATCTTGAAACAGGTAAGGAATTATGGCGATGGGGCACATGGAATCTCAGGCGCATCACCCATTGGCGGCATGTACCTTCTCCAATTGGCGGTGACGGCGTCATTCTCGTCTGCGCGCCCAAAGGCAGCCCCATTTATGCAATCCGGCCCGACGGTGAGGGTGTACTCGATGAAAGTGCCATCGTTTGGACCAGTGAAAACAAAGAGAAAGAAAGATCAGCCGACGTACCAACGCCAGCCTATTACGACGGTGATTTCTTCATCCTAAACGACATAGGGAAGCATCTGTCACGCGTGGAACCACGCACTGGTAAAATTAAATGGACTATCCAGACACCGGGCAAACCCAAATATGAAGCTTCACCGCTTGCCGCAGATGGTAAAATTTACATAATCAATCACGCCGGAGAAGTTGCGGTGACCAACTCAGCAAATGGTGAAGTTATCAACTTTATTTCCATGGACGAACCCAACAATCGAGAAGTCGTTCGCGCTTCAATCAGTGCCTCACATGGTCAGTTGTTCATACATACGACGCGTCGATTATACTGTGTGGGCAAGTAATGCCGATCTAATGAAAGCGATATGCCCAAAAATAGAGAAAACAATCATACTCCACCTCGCAGGGGATATGTAGTTATGTAGTTGAGAA
>CAZIAN010000422.1:2467-4518 GCA_964537355.1 uncultured Pirellulales bacterium
CACCTGGAATATGCGGTAGCCAAAGGCTGCAATGTGTTTATGGAGAAGTCGTTCGCGGTAGATGCCCCGGGCATTCGCCGTGTGCTCAAAGCCGGAAGGAAAGCCAAAGCGAAGAATCTCAAAATCGCCGGCGGCCTGATGAGCCGACACTACAAGCCACTGGAACAAGCAGTCCAACACCTACACGACGGCATCATCGGTGATATTATTACCTGTTGGGCCTACCGTGAACATGCTCCGGTTGGATTCTCTCCAAAATCCCCCGGGATGAGCGAACTTGCCCACCAGATCCGCAACTACTCCAGCTTTACCTGGGTGAACGGCAGCTTTATTCTGGACTGGCTGATTCACAATCTCGACGTGTGCTGCTGGTGCAAAGACGCCTGGCCGGTATCGGCTCAGGGCCAGGGAGGCCGACAGGTCCGAACCGCAGCCGACCAGTTGTTCGACCACTATTCAGTAGAATACTCTTTTCCTGATGGTACGCGGCTGCTCGCCCAGGGAAGGCACATGGATAACTGCTGGGGATTTTTCGGCGATGTGATACATGGCGCAAAAGGCTCGGCCGTTCTCGGCGAGGGGATTCCGCAACCGCAAATTTTCAAAAGTCATAAGCAGACATCCGAGAACCGGATATGGCAGTATCAAGGGCCGCGCTGTGATGGGTACCAAAACGAACATGACCTTCTTTTCGAAGCTATCCGCGAGGACAAAACCTATAACGAGACCGAGCGTTCCGCTTACGCCGCTATGACGGGTATCCTCGGGCGAATGGCCGCCGAGTCGGGCAAGATGGTCACATGGGAAGAGGCGATGGCTTCTGACCTTGAGTTGGCCCCGGGCCTTGAACATTACACAATGGACTCCGACCCGCCAGCCTTACCAGATGCCAATGGCAACTACCCGATTGCGATGCCCGGACAGACAAAAGTACTATAAAAGCATAGCGGTATAGGATAGACAGCCTTTGTTAAGCTGCCGGGGCAACGGTCCTTGTCTCTGCAAAAGCTTGGTCCCTATTTATTTGTGAGAGCTTATGAAATAATTGTCAAATTGGCTTCAACCATATCTCGTTGAGGATAAATGAAATCTCTTATCTACGATACAGCATTAATTCTGTTGCTATTGACCTGCACTTCCGTTAGCCGCAGTAATGAGACCTTCTCCGCATTTGAACCCATACGTCAGAGGTCACACACTCAGAAGATTCGTTCCAGCCATGTCGAATATCCAATCAACATGAGCGGTACGGTCGATATGGATAACACAACAACGCGGTCATACGAAAAGTTCAGTATCGCGTTTCAAAATAATGCTTCTCTGACTCTTGCAAACACGGGTAATACAACGGTAAAGAATCCGCGAATAATTAGCAATGATAAACGTCGTTGGTGGTGCATGAAGGACCTGCTCAATGAGATACTTGCAGATGCAAAGAATGACCAGAACAGGGCGTTCTTTATTTATGACTTTGTTCGCAATTATCGGCATCACGATGATCCCATTTTTACCGATAATGAGCTGCATGATCCGGTGAAGATGCTGAACGTATTCGGTGCCGGATTGTGCGATGACTCAGGATCTGTGGGTTACTCACTTTTCTTTAACGCAGGCTTAAATGAAAATAGATACGGCAGGAATCCTTCCGTACGTACACTCCACGGTCACATGATATGTGAAGCGATTCTCTCCAATGGATATCAGTTTTTGGACATCGATGAAAACACTTACTACCTCGATCTGGAAAATGAACTTCCTGTTAGCGGAGATGCTATCGTACGCGATCACTACCTTGCCAAACGTGAGCATTCATATGGCCCATTTTTCAAAGGGTGGCGGATTGGCGAGAAAGCTGCTTCCCTGTTCGGCCGAGACGATGGCTCGACTTTTCGCGCGGTATCGGGACATCGCATAGAGTTCAATCTTCGACCCGGCGAGAGCATTATTTACCGATGGGACAACTGCGGCAAATTTGCATCCGATGACAGCGAGAATAAACGCGGTCGTCGATTCTGGGGAACCTCGCGATGGATTTACGAACCAGTGCTTAC
>CAZIAN010000423.1:0-4511 GCA_964537355.1 uncultured Pirellulales bacterium
ATCTCAAAGAAAATGAGCTTCGAGCATTAAACAATCTTGTTGAGCAGTATCTTGTTTTTGCCGAAGGGCAGGCCATGCGCCGGATACCGATGCATATGAAGGACTGGATAAATAAGTTAGACGGTTTTCTCAGTCTCAATGACAGGGACATATTGAAAAATGCAGGCCGAATATCTCACGAAATGGCTAAACAGTTGGCAGAGGAAGAATATGAAAAGTTTAACAGAAAAAGAATTGAGTGCAGAGATAAACAGGACAGCGATTTTGACAGAACTGTCAAAATGATAGAGGAACAGAAAAAGAAATTACCGCCGGACAATAAATAGTTATCAGAATATGCTTATTGAAATATTTAACGGAATACAGGTACTATAGCGCAAAAGAGATTTCTTGACTGTTAAATGCGAATTTCATAAGATTATTAGTATCGTAAGACACTGATTCATTAAAGGACCGAATTATTGCAGACTATTGTGGAATTATCCAATTTGTCGGTTTTTTTGGGGAAACGTGAGATTCTCACGGACCTTAGCGTCGAGCTTTCCGGGCGCACCATTGGCTTGCTGGGGCCTAATGGCGCCGGCAAGTCAACCCTGATCCTGACTCTACTTGGTTTCTACCCGCTTAAAAGGGGAACTGCCCGCGTGCTTGGGCACGATATTCGGCGCCACAAAAAGCAGGTCGCCGCCCTGGTTGGTTACATGCCCGAAAATGAATCCTTTATCGCCGATATGACGGCAGTGTCGTTTGTACGCATGATGGGTGAACTGTCGGGTTTGCCGGCAGAGTCGGCACTGGAACGGGCGCATGAGGTATTGTTTTACGTGGGTCTCGGCGAAGCACGCTACCGCAAGCTGGGAACTTATTCAGTTGGTATGAAGCAAATGGTGAAACTGGCCCAGGCAATTGTACATGGACCACGCCTGCTCATCCTTGACGAGCCGACCAATGGCCTCGATCCCAGCGCACGCCGGCGTATGCTTCGTTTGATCCGTGACATCAGAGATTCGGGCCAAATGCATGTCCTGCTGTGCTCACATTTACTGCGCGACGTGGAAGAGACCTGTGAAGAGGTGCTTATTCTCAAGCAGGGACGTATTGTTCATTATGCGAACCTCGCTCTGGAACGCAGCGTCAATCAGCGTTTCGTGGAAATCGAGACATCCGGGGACCAGGCCGGTCTGGCTGAGGCCTTGACCGAGATCGGCTGTACGTGTACGACTCACGGCAGCAGACGTCTTAAGATGGTATTACCAGAGGATTTTGATTTGCGTGAGATCTATCGGGTGGCAGCCAAACGAGACCTGCCGTTACGACGTTTGAACTACCGACGGGATACGCTCGAAGACATCTTTCTCACGGCGATGGAGGCCTGACGTGGCAGTCTATAAACAAACCTATAAAGACTACACTGGCACGCGAACAAGGACGTGGCTGCGTTTTTTCATCTTGGCACGCTACAGTTATACGCGTCTGTTTCAATCCAGGTTCCTGGTCCTCTTTCTGTCGGTGTGTATGTTTTATCCCTTCGGTTGTGCGGTCTTCATCTACCTCAGCCACAACAGCCCACTGCTGGCTGCCCTGCGTTTACAAGCCGCGGCCATGCCGCCGATCGATGGTAAGTTCTTTAATGTCTATTGTGTAGTCCAGGGAGCCCTGGCCTTCCTGCTAACCACCCTGGTAGGGCCGAGCCTGGTTGCCCCGGACCTTTCCAATGGGGCGATGTTCCTCTATCTCAGCCGTCCCTTTTCCCGCACCCAGTACGTGGCCGGCAAAATGACGGTCCTGCTCCTTCTGCTGTCCCTGATTACCTGGATTCCCGGAATGTTGCTCTACCTGATTCAGACCGGTTGCGTAGGATGGGATTGGGCGCGGGCTAATGCCTGGCTGGCCGGCTCGATTGTGCTTGGACTTTGGATATGGATCGTTGTTCTATCGCTCATCGCTTTGGCACTCTCGGCCTGGGTAAAATGGAAAATCGCAGCCGGAGCTCTTATTCTGGGCGTCTTCTTTGCCGGAGCCGGCTTTGGTGCTGCCATCAACAATGTGACACACACAAATTACGGCGCTTTTATTGATCTCATGCAAGTGGTCCATACCATCTGGTCGGACCTCTTCAGGATCAGCTCCCGTACCGGTCTATCGGTCAACGAGGCCTGGGTGGTCCTGGGCGTGACCTGTGCCCTTTGTCTGTGGCTGCTCGCAAAACGAATCCGGGCCTTTGAGGTGATCAAATGAAAAACGATCTGATTACCTTGGATAATGTGTCCCGGTTTTATGGCGAGGTCCTGGGTGTTAATCGGGTGACGCTTTCCCTGCAGCCCGGAATTACAAGCCTGGTCGGTCCCAACGGCGCAGGCAAAACCACACTTATGAATCTTATGACCGGTCTCCTGCGTCCCACGCGGGGCCGAATCCGCGTGCTGGGGCTATCTCCCACCCAACCTCATAAGCTCTTTGGTTTAGTAGGCTACGCCACTCAATTCGACGCCTTTCCCAAAGGGCTCAGCGGATTTCAATTCATCTATTCCTTCCTCCGGCTGTTCGGATATTCAAACGCAAAGTGTAAACGACTCGCCAACCAGGTCATCGAACAAGTCGGCCTCAGTGACGCTGCCCGGCGCAAGGTCGCCGGCTACAGCAAAGGCATGCGACAGCGTATCCGCCTGGCCCAGGCACTGGCACACGATCCACGTGTACTGATTCTCGACGAACCCCTGAACGGTCTTGATCCGCTGGTCCGGGCCGAAACAATCAAACTCTTTCGACGCTATGCAACCGAAGGCCGTCATGTGCTTGTATCCAGCCATGTGCTGCACGAGGTTGACATGATCTCTGATCAGGTTGTGCTCATGAGCGGGGGCTATGTGGTTGCCGAAGGACAGATACAGGGTGTCAGGAGCGAGATTCAAGAGCGCCCCGTGAAGATAATGATACACTGTAAGCAGCCCAGTATCCTGGCCTCCAAGGCCTTCGAGCATGAACATGTCGTAGAGGCCCAACTCCTCACTGAAGGCAGTGGCGTGCTCATCACAACGCGTGATGCCGACCGGTTTTATCGATTGCTCAATCACCTCGCCGTAAACGGTATTGATATCGAGGGCGTGACTCCGGCCGACGACAATGTTAACTCTGTGTATGATTACCTCATCGGCAGCGAGGAGAAGATGTCCCTATGATAAAGCTATGGTGCGGACAGATCGTATCGGTCGTACGCCTGGAACTGAAAAAGACTTTTTTTTCCAAAAGAGGCTTATGGATTTATTTACTGGCGTTTGCACCAGTGACACTACATATAATCAACTCGGCCCACGCCACACGTGAGCGCCGGCACCTGGCCCAGGTAGCAACCAAACATCCGATACCCCAAGTGGCGTTCAATGACATCAGAACCGGACTCAGCCGCGACCAGGTCGTCGAGAAGCTCGGCGAACCCTACTGGCAGCGTACCCGACATTTCCGCAGAGGCGATGGGAAAAGACACAGTTTTACTTTGTACAAGTACACGGATGGCAAGAATGATGTTACCTATCATTTCGAAGATGACAAATTAACCCGTATCCATCGCATGAATCCCGATTCACTCTCCCAAAGCCAGCTTATCTTTGCTACCAGCTTCCAGTTCTATTTCCTGCGTCTGGCCATCTTCTTTGGCTGCGTGGGTATCTTTGTCAACCTGTTCCGTGGAGAGATGCTCGATAAGAGCCTCCATTTCTACCTGCTTACACCCATGCGGCGTGAGGTTTTGCTGGCCGGCAAGTATTTCGCGGGGCTCTTGGCAACGACAGTAATCTTTACCTCCAGCACAGCCTTGCAATGGTGGGCCATGCTCTGGCAGTTCGAATGGGGCGTTATTGTTGACTTCCTGGCCAGCGCCGGGTGGACTCAGTTCGCAGCCTACTTAAGTGTCACAGCCCTGGCGTGCGTAGGCTACGGCAGCATCTTTCTGGCCGTGGGCCTGCTCTTCCGCAATCCCATTATACCCACCGCCGTGGTCTTACTATGGGAAAGTGCAAATCCGTTCCTGCCCCCTCTTCTGAAGAAAACCAGTATGATATACTATCTGCAATCCCTTTGCCCTGTGACCGCGTCCCGGGACAACTTGCCACCCCTCATGGGCCTCTTGATTTCACCCACCCAGCCGGCTACCACACTAACCGCTGTTACACGCATTGTGCTTTTGACACTCTTCGTACTCGTGCTCGCAAGCCGCATAGCTCGAAAACTCGAAATCAACTATAGTACGGATTAATGCCCATTTAAGGGAATTGGATTGGCAAACAGAAGCTATGAATTAGTGACATAACAGACGCAAAGCCACCTTTTTCAAAAGCTAAAAAAACATTCTGATTTTCAGGTGACTTTATGTCTCCGTTTTGACACCACAAATATCAAATGTTATGGTTAATAGAAGTACCAAATCCCAAATATTTGCATAAAAAACGAAGATATTTTTATTCTTATCGGATTAAGTAGTGCGACCAGCTAAGGCTGGCGTGTTCAGAAGGAGT
>CAZIAN010000424.1:0-4503 GCA_964537355.1 uncultured Pirellulales bacterium
TTTACAATGAAAACATCAATTTTGATCATTGTCTCAAGATGAATCAGATTGAATGAAGAACGTCTATGAATTGCGTCTCTGATCATCTCTGCATCGATGTAGTAATCTGTTTTAAGAGCTTTTACTAAACGATTAAGCTGGCGTATTTCGACTTTGGCAACCAAATCAACATCCATTGTCGCTCGTGCAATGCCATAAGCAGAACTTGCCACAGATCCTCCTATATAGTACGTTATTCCAAGTTTATCGAAACACCCGATTACCATATCCAACGCAACGATGATATCAGGTTTCTTCATAGCTGCTCACAACCCATGTACAAGCGAAGACACTTAGCAAGTTTTTCTCCGTAGTGATTCGAAACGAAAACTAAATCCACTTCTCGTTCACTCAGGGAGGGATTCGCACGCTGAATCGCCCTTCGTGAAAGATACAAGGTAGTTTGAGATAGTGACCGGACTTTCGAAATTCTCTTGCAAATGCTTGATTCGCGAATCAATTCGATCTGTACTCTTTCTGCTTGAGGGGCGGTATCAGGAGATTGACTTATCATTTCATGAAATTCCTCAGTTTTTTGCTTGACCTCGTCAGGTATAGTTCGGGCAGCTTAGCCGATAACTTCAAGATTGCGGATATTAATCCCGTCCTTGTAACACCGCTCTATCCGTTCAATCTCTATCTTGATGTTTCTATATTAATCATACTTTACTGTCATAAACTACACTGTTGCAATGGAAGAGTCAACTTTTTTTATCCTGCATCCTCATTATTTGTCTGGGTATATAACTATAATAATGACGATAAAATCATACCAATCCCTACCTTTGATAGCGAAGCCTGGCGGATTGCAGCTCGCGACAAAGGTCGCAGGGGTCATATAATCCAACTCGATGAGGACGATGATTATTATATTCCAACTGCTAATTCTCCACAAAAACCTTTGCCTCAATGCCTTAGAATCTTCACAGACACAGGGAGTTGCAACTCACTGGGGCGGCCAGAAAATTGTTGCAATTTCAATGAGATTTTGGTATCATGGAGGTTCAAATGTGCAGGGGAGTTTCTGAAGTGTAAAGCGGAAATCCCGGTCTTGTTAATCGAACAATTGAATTTGTCAGGAAACAAATTGGCCTTTTCAACACGGACAACTATGCAGTTTGATGATTTAGTATTGTGAGCTATCTGAGAACAGGAGAATAATATGCGTGCTATAATATTGGCTGGTGGTAAAGGGACGCGATTATTACCTTACACAACGACAATCCCCAAGCCCTTGGTACCGGTGGGGGATATGGCTATTATGGAAATAGTTATCCGTCAGTTGAGTTGCTGTGGTTTCAATCATATAACGGTGGCTGTGAATCATCAGGCGCAGCTGATTAGGGCTTATTTTGAAGGTGGCAAACGGTGGGGAATTAAAATAGATTATTCTATGGAAGATAAACCACTGAGTACAATGGGGCCTCTCAGGTTGATTGATGATTTGCCTGAACATTTCCTCGTCATGAATGGTGATGTTCTGACAGATATCAATTATACTGATTTTTATCAATCACATGTAGATAGCGGGTCTATTGGTACAGTTGCTATATATAAACGTGATGTAAAAATTGACTTTGGTGTTCTTGGTTTTGTCGGTGAGAAGAATCTAATCTCGGAGTTTATAGAAAAACCTGTAGAACATTTTTGTGTCAGTATGGGTGTTTATGCCTTTTCAAGAGAGATAATGAAGTACATCCCTGAAGGAAACCCCTTTGGTTTTGATGAACTGATGCTCAAGCTCATTGCAGAAAAACAAGATATTCGGGCTTATCCATTTACTGGATACTGGCTTGATATCGGTCGTCCTGAAGATTACGATAGAGCAAATAATGAATTTGAAGAGATCATAGATCGGCTTTTGCCGCCAAAGTCCAAGTCTAAGTGACTACCGAAAGAGAATTATGGCAGAAAATCGTCTATTAGTGACAGGAGCAACTGGTTTTGTGGGCAGTTGGACCCTGCGGCATTGGCATACAGTCCATCCTGAAGTTGAAGTATGGGCGACCAGCAATCAATCCGCAAGTATCGCTGAATTATCATACAAATTCTCAGTATTTGACTTATGTGAAGGTAATGCTGTTCGAGAATTTGTTCGTGCATGTAATCCCACACAAGTGATTCACTTGGCAGGCCTTGTGGCCGATGCGTCACTTGCTGAACATCTTGCAGTAAACGTCCTTGGTACCGAGAATCTTTATAACGCCTTAGCAGATATCGATGATTCCCAAGAAATACGAATTGTCCAGGCTGGCACGGCAGCAATTTACGGCCAAGTTTTGCCAGGGGAACTGCCGATATCTGAAAAGAATCCATTTCGCCCACTGACGGCATACGCGATGAGCAAGATGGCTCAAGACTACCTGGCTGACATGTTATGGCGTACTCGAGGTTTAGGTGTCATTCGGGCACGAATATTCAATCTATTTGGACCAGGTCAGCCCAGGCATTTAGTGCCGGTTACCTTCATCAGACAACTTAAGGCAATGCATGAAGGTGATTTACTGAAGGTAGGCAATCTTGCAACACGCCGGGACTTTGTGGATGTTCGTGATGTGGTGTTGGCTTTTGATAGACTACTGACTGATGGTCGGCCTGGTGAGGCATACAATATCGCCTCTGGAAAAAGCATTGCTATTTGGGATATTGTGAACGAGTTGATAAGTATGTCACGGCTTAACGATATATCTATAAAACCGGAGTACGAGAGGATACGAAAAAACGATGTGCCTGATGTTTTTGGAGATATTACTGCGATTGCTGAGACTGTCGGTTGGCAACCGCAGATTTCTTTGCAGGAATCTTTGGATGCTATGTGGAAGGAAGATTTCAGCGATTATGCAAGTGACGAGTTAGGCTAATGATAATGAATCAGGCTCAGGATATCGACCTCCAATGTTTTGGCTACGTTTCAAGGTTCAATAAACGTACAGGTGATACTCAAAGCCTGTTACGAAGTATTCCGTATCTTTACAGGATTATGTTGGCGATTTGCAGCGACTTGAATGAAACACGTTAAATAACCTCGCAAACTCCTGACACAACACGATCACTAACCAGATTCCCGCTCGGTTAGTGTTAATAAAACTACTAAGAACAAATTTTTCGCCAAAAAAACGGATGTCAAAACAAGGTTGCATTCACATTTTTTGCAGACGAAAGAGACGGATTCTAAGCATATGATATGACCACAGGCATATCTTTGATATTGACAATTGAATGATGATTATTATCCTTTACGTATAACAAAGTTATTTCAAAGGATTTGTACATGAGAGTATTAGTGACAGGCGGAGCAGGTTTTATCGGGTCTCATTTGACAGAAAGGCTGCTCAAAGACTGCTATGAGGTAACTGCTATTGATAATCTCAGTACCGGCAGTCTGAAGAACATCGAGAATTACAGGGAACATTCTGGATTTGAGTTTGTCAAGGGCGACATCCACAATGCAGAGCTAATGGAGCCTCTAGTCGAACACTGTGACATGATTTTCCATCTTGCTGCGGCTGTTGGTGTTAAGCTGATAGCCGAGGACCCGGTGCTGACGATAGAAACGAATATTGGTGGCACCGAGACAGTGCTGGATATAGCCAATAAATTCGGCAAAAAAACCTTCCTTGCTTCGAGCAGCGAAGTCTATGGTAAAAGCGAAGCAGTGCCTTTCCGTGAAGAGGACGATATTGTGCTCGGCAGCACAAGTGTTTCCCGTTGGGCATATGCATGCAGTAAGGCTATAGACGAATTTCTGGGCATGGCTTTCTATCAACAGTACGGATTGAGTGTAGTCATCGGCAGGTTCTTTAATACGATTGGACCAAGGCAAACTGGCCAATACGGGATGGTTGTACCTCGATTTGTTCAAAGGGCGCTCAAAGATGAACCTATTCAGATATGTGGAACAGGAAAACAGACACGATGCTTCTGTTACGTGGGCGACCTTGTAGAGGCTGTCATCAAGCTGATGAATTGTGAGCAAGCAGCCGGTAAGGTGTATAATATCGGTTCGAACGAAGAGATATCCATTGAAAAGCTTGCTGATAAGATTATCGAAATGACCGGCAGCAAAAGCCAAAAGCAGCTTGTACCATATGAACTTTTATATGGAAGACCGATAGATGATATGATGCGGCGTGTGCCGGATCTGGAGCGAATCAAGGAAACAATTGGCTGGGAGTCCAAAACGCCACTGGACGAAATCCTGCAAGTAATCACCGATAGTCTAAAGTAAAGACCAGTATTTCAGAGTACACAAGATAGCCTGTTTTGTGAATAAAAATACGATTATTTTAGATTGCATTATGTAATGTGTGCAAAAGTTGCGATTATTAAAACTTGCCCTCAAACCGTTATCGAAGACATCGACGGGCTCGTCGAAACAGCAGGTCTCAAAGATGCTCTGCCTTTGGATAAACCGACCATACTTAAAGACAACATATCCTGGCATATGCCATTCCTGAGCGCCAA
>CAZIAN010000425.1:0-4465 GCA_964537355.1 uncultured Pirellulales bacterium
GGAATATAGCCTCTATGCAGGAAGAGTTTTTTCTTACGGGCCCGGTATTGCTCATATGATTACCACAGATGCTGCTGATCCTCTTGTTAAGTATTTCGTGGACTTTATAGGTCCCGATGCACAGAACATGCTTCAGAAGTTCGGCCCGAACCTGGGACACGTGGCGCAAGTGGCGTCACCAGAAGCAATACTGCGCATCTTTGAGGATCTAATAAAGAACGGTCAAACTGGCAGCCCTTATACACCACTTTTATGCACAGCTATTTTGCAGCAGTTAATCTTGAAAACCGCTGAGACCTCCATCGTTGAACATACACACACAACGACGGCCTTTTACACCTATCAGAGCTCCAGAGAAATCATACGAAAAAATTGTCTAACTCTACGAAGCCTCGATCAGATTGCCGAAGAATGCCGTATTGACGGTGCCTATCTTTGCAGGCTCTTCAAACGATTCGACTGCCAGAGCCCTTATAAATACCTGATTCGTCTGAAAATGAACGTCGCCGCACAAAGACTTCAGTCACCGAACACCTCGGTAAAGGAAGTGGCGTTTGAACTTGGTTTCAGCGACCCATTTCATTTCTCCAGGGCATTCAAGCGTATTTTCGGAATGCCCCCAAGCACCTTTAAAAACCTGCGATAACAAAGTGCACAAAATGACGCTTTCTGTTATTATAGAAGATATGTTATTAGCTGTTTTTTTCTCTTGAATCGTTATATTTCCTGTGCTATAGTTATTTGTGAATATTGTAATTGATTTTTATTTTATCATTTGGAGGTAATTGCCATGTGTGAACATTGTACTCGACGTGAATTCTTAGGAACGGGAGTAGCCAGTGGATTGATTCTTGCCGGCGCAACTTGGTCGCATGCTTGGGCTTCGCAATCGCCACCTCCCCAATCTCGGGGAAAGTCACGAATCTGCGTTGTCTTCACCGGCACACCTGCACCACAGGACCGCAATTGGGGAGCCGACGTCAGGCAAATAGATGCTGCGAAAACTCACCTGGCCAGGGCGGAAAAGGAATTGGGAAACGTCGAACTAATAATGGGCCAGTCGAGCAATGCCGAGCAAACGGCGGCTTTGTTAAAGAAGGCCGGGCCGGAAGCGCCGGTCCTTACGATCAACGTGCAAAACTTTGCCTTAACAAGAGTAGTGCAGCCGATTCTTGACGGGTCGCATCCCATGGTTGTTTTCTCACTGCCGGCCAGCGGCCACGATTGGATGTATGCCCCACGTTGGCATCGTCAGGGACATCGCGTCACCCTTATGGCCAGCGGCGACTACGACGAGCTTGAACAAGCCCTTCGTTTGCTGAGGGTAATTCCCATGATGAAGCAGACTCGGATCCTCCTCTTCCCTCCGGCTCGAGGCACGACGCCTGCCCAGTCTCCCGAGCAGGTCAAGGAGCGTTTGGGTGCCGATGTCGTGGCCATAGAAGAGAAGGCCTTCAACGATATGATTTCCGCTGCGGATGACAGTGCTGTTCGAGCCGAGATCAACAGTTGGACAAACAACGCGAAGAAAATCATCGAACCGAACAAAGAGGATATCAGAATGGCCGCTCGCGTCAGTGTGGCCCTGCAACGTTTAATGGAGCAGCAGCGGGCTGATGGGCTTGCCGTCGGCACCTGTATGGGATGGTTGTCAAAAGGATTTCCCTGCCTGGGTTTTGCTCGTCTTCGCGACAAAGGTATTCCCGCGGCGTGCGAGGGTGACATGGACTCGTTGTTGACCATGCTCCTGTTTCAATATATGATCGATCGTCCCGGATTCCAGGGCAACGCTACTTTCGATACCTCTCGCAACGCCTTGTGGACCGCCCATTGTACAGCGCCACTGAAGATGGATGGTCCCAATGGCGCCGAAGCGCCATACCTGCTGCGCGGCCATTCCGAGGTCGGTGGTAGTGGCTGTGTGCCCGAGATTCAATACCGCCTTGGCGAGACCATCACCCGCAGTAAAATGGTCAACCTCGATACGATACTCGTCTCGACGGGTAAGATTATCGAAGTTCCTGAAGTGTCGGTCCACGGTTGTCGTACCCAGATTGTCACCGAAGTTCGCGATGCTGCCAAGATGGCAGCCAACTGGAGCAGTGTCCTTGAGACCGAGGACGCCATGACACTCCTGCACCGCGTGGTGTTCTACGGCGATCACATGGAAAGCGTACACCATCTTGCACGATTGATGGGCATGAAAGTCGTCACGGAAGGTTGAACGGATATCCGAATTGTAAATCTAAGAGTCTATTATCGGCTTATGTCGTTTGCTGAGACTCTGAATAATGGATTACAAAGGATTTATCAGTCGCGTAGTAACACTCGAGAAGGAGTGAGAGAAACTCGGAAATATTTTAAAAACTGTCAGGTGAATAATCTTAAACACATTATTCGTAGATTAATGTCACTTCGTTTTAAGAGCAGGTAATAGTGTATTAACAAGGCTCTTGGAGATGTCCTTAAATATTAATCAGTACCCTGATGGAAACCGATGGAAATAAAATTCAGCACATCATATAAAGAACGTCTCCAGTAAGTCCAGTCGTGCTTGCCATCACGAATTCTGAATTCATGGGGAATATCATTTTTCCTCATGGCAATATGCACCAACGAATTACCTTCATAAAGAAAATCATCATCACCACAGTCAATATACCAACGTACTGATTTTTTCTTATCTTCCGGCATATTCTTAATCATCTCATGTATGTTATATTTTTTCAGCCAATCTTCAACCTGTTTTTCGGAAGCATCAGTCATTTCCCTTCGTTTCATGTAGCTTTTTGCTTCTTCTTTGTTAATTGGCCGGGCGGAAGCACTTAACGGACAAGCAGCCTGAAACAAGTCGGGACGATGCAGAGCATAATAATAAGTTCCTCCTCCTCCCATTGATAATCCGGCAATAGCACGATAACGTTTTTCGCTTTTTATTCGATAAGTTTTTTCGATAAACGGCATAAATTCCTCGAAGAAAAAATCTTCGTAACGCCACTTACCGGCCGCATCATTTGTAAAGCCACGTTTCCCTGAATTAGCATCAGGCATGACTATAATCATAGGTGTTGATTTGCCTTTTTTGATAGTTTTGTCGGCAATATATTTTACTTCTCCAAACTGTATCCATCCGGTTTGGTCGTCACCGGCACCGTGCAGCAAATATAGTACGGGATAACTTCTTTTCGAAGTTTCATAATCCGGGGGAAGATAGATGGCATATTTCCGGTCCATGTTTAATATTTCACTTTTCATCGATAAGTTGTCGAATACTTTTCCGGTTTGTGCAAATGTCAAAACCGGCAGCAAAATGAGAAGGACAATAATGTACTTTTTCATAATTTAATACCTCAATTTTTTTAATATACGATTCTCTAAGTTGTTCTACATAACTTCACCATGCAACGAATTTGAATGTGCATATCAAGTCAACTGGCTGCTTACCTGGCGGTAAAGCATCCTCACCTTCTGAAACGGATCGCCCTCCCCGAGGGTTTCCAGGGGGAAATAGCCGTGGTACCCGGATCGGCGTACGATCTGCATCAGTCTTGCGAAGTCCGTCTTGACCTTCATTTCCCCTGTTTGGACCATTTCTTTGACTTGCCAGGTCGCTGCGTAGGGAATCAAGCGTTCGATTTCCTTATAGACATCTCCCTCCGGAAGGCTTCCGATATCCAGCATCAAGCCAAACCATTCCGAATCCACCCGTTCGACAATCTCAATGGCCTGAGCCGCATTCGTGGTGAAATTATTGTGGTTTTGATAGCAGATCATCACTCCATGCTGGCTGCCAAAGGCGGCACATTCTTTCATTTCGACAATCAACCAATCTGTAATCTCTTTCCGGGAGTATCCCTTGGGCTTGGCTGTTCCATCAAATATCCTCACGTGCGGAATTCCAAGTTTAGAGGCGGCTATCACCCAGTTCTTGACCAACTGCTTTTCCTGTTTTCTTTGCTCCGGATTTGCCAGGGTAAAGTTGTTTCTGACTCCTGTTCCGGTTAGAGCCAGTCCCAGACGAAAGGCCGTCCGCTTGATGTTATACAAGACCTCATCGGTAGGGACATCCGGATATCCTTGGATGTAATAGGCGGTCAAATCCACTCCCTGAAAGCCCGTGCCTTTTGCGAATCGGAATAGCTGTTCCAGACTCATCTCACCGTTTCTTAGCAAGCTATTGAAAGAATAAGCGTTGAGACAAAGACTAATCGGAATTTTGTCAGGATTCGTTCGTGGAAGGTTTTCCTGCTTGCCAAAGGTCACCGCCGTCCCAGCCCAGGGGAGAACTGAGGTCATATGTAGGAATTGACGTCTGTGCATGAGCATCCCTTGTATCCTTTCTTAACTGCATGTAATTTCAAAACGGGCTTGATATTCCATTTAATAAATTCACTATGGCTCACCTATCAATAGGGCCGCAACTTTTACTGCGGCCCTAATTTTCTCGAAGCTGATCAAGGATCAG
>CAZIAN010000426.1:0-4434 GCA_964537355.1 uncultured Pirellulales bacterium
CAGTCCAGGGAGGCTTTATACAGATAGATTCAGGCAAGGCCTTTCAGGAGATGGGTTGCACCGAATGTGATGGCGCCTGGCAGGACGTTTATGAACTTATTGATATCACACCGTACAAAAGGAAGGAATAAGCCACTCAGTCAACAACCCTAACAAAAGCCCTCTGAAGGTAATGTCAGAGGGCTTTTGTCGTTTAAAAAGCCACTAAAAAGAAAGGAGGGAGAAAATGAAAAACAGAATTAAGCAGGTCTTAGACGGTATTTTGGAAAGATTCAAAAGCGGGGACATCCCGGAGGCAGTGGCATATGCCATGTATCCAATGGCTCACGATATCCCTTCGGCTAAATGGTCACTCACGAACCGTATTTTGATGTTCATTTCAGGCACAGCAGATGCGCGGGGGTATAAGCAGTGGCTCAGTGTCAACCGTTATGTGAAGAAAGGCTCTAAATGCTTTCATATCCTTGTGCCCTATATCAGAAAGGTTGAGGATGAGGAAGCGGGGGAAGAAAAAGAGACATTGATAGGTTTTATGTCCCGACCCGTATTCCGCTATGAGGACACAGATGGTGAGCCTCTGGACTATAAGGAAATAGAACTTCCTGACTTGCCGTTACTTGAAAGGGCAAGCGAGTGGGGAATAAGTGTCCGGGCTATTCCGGGGAATTACAGGTGCAACGGCTATTATTCTCCAAAAAGAAAAGAGATCGCCCTTGCCACGCCCGAGGAGAAGACCTTTTTTCACGAGCTCAGCCACGCAGCCCACGAAAAGGTGAAAGGCGGCCTGAAAGGCGGGCAGGACCATTTTCAGGAGATCGTGGCGGAACTGTCAGCACAGGCACTTTGTATCCTTGTGGGGAAGCAGGCACATGACACCTTTGGCAATTCCTATCGATTATGCGGTGCACCGCATAACTTATATAATGCTGAGTCAATAGTTATGCGGAGCTCGTCGTTCATGAGCCCCGCCAACCTATCATTCCGGTGTGTTTTTACTCCGCATAAATGAGCCGCTTTTCAACGAGGCGATAAGTTCGTCGGTTGCCTTGAAACGTCCAGATCGTAATTTCGGTGCCACAATAGATTCTAGCGCTTCCAGCTTTACCGAGGGATCGGCGCGTGTGTAGATTTCAGTTGACTGCATGCTTGCATGCCCAAGCCAGAGAGAGACCTTCCGCATATCTTTGGTGGCCTGAAGGACTGTTAGCGCGCAGGTATGTCGCAGTACATGTGGCGATACGCGTTTTTTTAATAGAGAAGGACAATTATTTGCGGCAATACGGACATGTTTGCGCAGAATGTATTCAAAGCCAGAACGGGTCATAGGTAGGCCGCGCGCATTGAGAAACAGTTCTGGTACCAAGGCTTTACCCCGTACTGCCAGCCATGATCTCAGCGCTGATGCCGTTTCTTTCCACAAGGGTAAGCATCGCTCTTTTCTGCCTTTACCATGGACAATAATGCTGGGAGTCGGTTGAAGATCCAGATCGTCAATTCGAAGCCCTATCAGCTCGGAGACGCGTAATCCTCCAGCGAAACAGAGGTGAAGCATTGCGCGATCCCGGATGCCGGATCTATGGGTTGGTTCAGGTGCATTTAAGATGGCCTGCATCTCTTCAACCGTTAGGTGTCTGACGAGGCGCGTATCAACTTTTTTTGCCGGAATCGCCAAAATACGCCGGATTTGCTCTAAAGCCGTCGGCACACGATATTCCATGAAGTGCATAAACGATTTGATGGCGGCAAGCCGAATGTTTCTAGAATTCGGTCCATTGCCGCGCGACGTTTCCAGGTAGTTCAAAAAGTTTACAATTAACGACGCATCAAGCTGCTCCAGATGCAATTCCGACGGACTAACCTTAAAACATTTACTTGCATATTCAAATAAAAGCTTGAAAGCGTAAGCATAGGACTCACAAGTGTTGACGCTAACGCCACGCTCAACAGATAAGAATTGCTGAAGAAAAACCGTGATGTGGGGTGCGATCGGATTCATGGCTGTCCTCCTTTAACGAAACTTTCGCAACATTTCGAGATATGTTTCATAAGATCCGGTGTTGCTTCCAAATACCAGTAGGTTTCCCACACCCTGCCATGTCCCAAATAGGTCGATAATGCCAACATATGTTTTGTAATTTTATCTCGATCATCAGGACAGGCTTCTAATGCTCTCACAGCGAAGGTATGACGCAACGAGTGAGGCGTTGGGTGCGGTAGTCCCGCCTTTCGCTTTATGCCGATTCTTTTGGCCACAGTCTGGAATGCATTTTCAACATCACGAATGAGCAGCGGTTTTCTTTTTAAAGAAACGAAAACATGATCATCGAAGGGGGCATAGGGGCGGCGTTGTTTGAGATAACGATCTAGTCCGGCTTGTGCAGTTCGGTGCAAGGGTACTATACGACTTTTGCGAAATTTGGTGCCTCGAATCACCAGCCCATCTGTGGTGATGTCATCAAAGCGTAACTTGATTGCTTCGGACACACGTAACCCCGTGCAAGCCATAAGAGCGAAAAGCGTGCTGTAAGTCTGACGACGCAAAGAAGGGTAACCAAACTTAGATGCTGCATGTATGAGACGTTTGATGTTTTCTTGAGAGAAAATGTAGGGGATTGGCCGCAGTCGACTCTCGCTGCCAAAAACAGGCGGCGGCAGTTCATGGGATGGATCCTCGGCACGGAGATACCGTGCGAATCGAATAACTTGACCAAGTCGACGGGCGCGCTGCTGAGCTGATTTTGACAGCCCCGCCCACTCAATTGCAGTTTCAGAGCAAACGTGGTGCTTTCCTCTTTCCTCTGAATAAATGGCGAAAGTTCGTAAGTAATTGCTTTCTGATTTGAGTTGGAATCCGCAAGCACGGCGTACCGCTAAATATAAATTTACAGATTGAGTTAACATGGTGGCACCTCCGGCCAAGGTTGAGCAATTTCCCGCAGACTGTCCACGTCGACCTTGGCATAGATTTCTGTCGTTTCGGTTGAACGGTGTCTAAGTATGGTTGCGATATCCTGAAGCGATGCGCCTTGGCGCAACATGGAAGTTGCCACAGAGTGCCGAAGGACATGGGCTGCACCGCGACCCTGGCAAATAACACCCGCTCGTTTCATAGCCCGGGCAACAATATGTGAGACAGCAACAGGAGAAGAGAATCCGCATAAAGGAGCGCGGGAGCGGATAAACATTACATCGGTTTCAGTTTGAGGCCGACCATATTGCATGTAGTCGACTATCGCTTGTCCGACCTCCTGAGTCAGAGGCAATCGATCCTGACGACGACCTTTGCCAGACACATAAACCCAAGCTCCTTCCCAATCAATATCTCCCAAGGAAAACTTTACGATATCTCCTGCCCTTAATCCTAAACGTGCGAGAAGAAGTAGAATCGCTCGATCCCGCTTACCCTTGGGTGTGTTCAGATTACAGGAAGCTATAACACGTTCCACTTCTTCCGGTTGAATGTACCGAGGCAGTGTGGAAAGACGATATTGCGCCAGAACTGGAATGGCTTCATCCAGGCCAGTAGCACACTTTCCTTTAGCGATTAGGAAGCGAAGAAACATGCGAAGCGCCGTTACACACTTTTTCGCTGTAGGCAATCCACTTTGCTGACTTCTGTCCAAGACAAATTGTCGCAAGCTCTGAGCATAAAATCTAGCTGGGTCCTCCCCATGGCGCTTTAGCCATAGTCGAATGGAGTGACTGTAGTTATTAAGAGTAACATCACTAGTCCCACGCTGTTGATGCATCCAATGATAGAATTCAGTAAGCAAAATCGGATCTTGCGGTGTTGATTCAATCCCAGTGGATGCGATTATGTTGGCACTTCGCAAGTACTTAAAAAACAGCCGAGAACCATTTCGCAACTCCCGCCGACAACTTGTGCCGAAAAGAGGGCATTGGCATTGATCTAAGTGACGCTCGAAACGTTCAAGATACTTCTGACTCAAGCTCAAGATTGGGATGCCTTCCAACTCTTGCCAACAAAGGAAGTGCTCCGCCGCTCGGATGTACCTGCGGGCGGTTATTCGGGCGTAGCCCCCTTGGTATAGGCCCTTAGTGAATCCTTCAAGTAAAGTACCATGGCGACCATCTCGGAGAGATTTAATACGAGAAGGGCGATTGAAATATTGTTCAAACATGATGTCCTCCTTTGATAAAAGGTTAGCAAAAAAAGACATCATTATTATGCGGAGTATCTATAGTTTCAAGATAATCATAATAGATTGATATAACAGTATTATTCTAAACATTAATACACTCCTCTCCGCATAACTATCGACTCAGCATTATATAAGTTATGCGGTGCACCGCATAACTTATATGAGTTTCCAAGGTATTTACCGCCTCTCTTGCCAACAATCCTACAGAGTGCCTCGGCTGACAGTTCCGCCACAATCTCTTGGATCGGGTCCTGTCCTCGTTTAAGATTCC
>CAZIAN010000427.1:0-4433 GCA_964537355.1 uncultured Pirellulales bacterium
TTTCCCGGGGCGTGATCGATTGATTTGCCATGCAGTGCGCGAGATACGAAACAGGCTACCTAATGCGGTGGCTGGGAAACATGTAACTGAGCACTTGAATTACTCAGAAGAGGTCACGTCTATTAAAAAAGCTTGGGATAGTGCAGGATTAGAAAGTGTTTATGAGAATCAAAGCGTCAAAGCAAGTGATGAACCTGGGCAATTCGTGCCACGCGAGGTATTAGCGGTTATAGATAGACTGATGAGAAGGCACAAAGAGGTTAAGAATAGGAAGGAAGAAAAAGCGAGAAGGCTATTGATCGAACTCGAACCAGAAAACGAACAGATGAAGAGTAGTCTCACTCCGGTAGTGGAGAAATGGATAGATGAAACAGAATGGTTTGTGGAGCGCGTTCACGTTGGAAAAGCAGTAGATGAGGACGAATTGATTACACATTTTGAGACCTTTGAGATAGTGCTTGGGATTTTCGCAGGATATTTCTATGAGGGATTTGAAGAGATTGAGCAGTTTGTGGAGAAGGCAAATAAATCGGGTGGAAAACCAAGCAATGACGAAGTTATGGCAGTCGTTTTGCGATTAGTTAGGGCCAAATACCGTATACACTTCTTTAACAAACTTGAGAATCCCAATTGGATAGAACCTTTGAAGAATGAAGGCTTTTTAAAAAGTCCAGTTGAAACAAAAGAGGGAGAAAATTACGAAACGTGGCTGGAGGGTCGGTATCTTAAAAAAGTAGCTTCGAAAGTACCGGATAAAGTGCTGGAAGCAATACGCGAAATTCAAAGTACAAATCCATTTGTTAAGAGTACGTGTATTGAGTGCCTTTTAGAAATGCCAGAGAATATAGCAATAAAAGGGATTAAAGTTATTAAAAACGTGTTGCCGAGAGGAGTGCCTAAAGGAGGTTTTGGTTGGAGTTGGGTAGGAAAGCAAGCCGCCGAACTTATGGTGAAAATTGTAGACAAATATGAGGATGAATCATTTAAGATATCATGGATACTTCTGGATGCATGGGTTTCACAAGAGAGTAAGGGTTTCAAGGATATATCGGCAAAGTTTACCGAGCACGACTACAGTGAACTTGTTCTAAAGTATTTTAGTAAACTATGGGAAGTAAATGCAGGCAAAGCTATTTGGGTTATGGTCAAAATACTAAACCGGTGCATTAAAACTCTGGATGAAAAGGAAGACGCAAGCAAATCCTTCGGTTATGGCTTAAAGTTGGGTGACTTGGATAAGATCGATATGAAACACCCGGGGATAAAGACTGTATTAATTAAGGGAATCTGTGAAGCAGGTAAGGTTTTGATCGATAAAGAACCGGGAAAAGTAAAAGAGTTATTTGATCTGCTTGAGGGGAAGAATAGAGTTATATTCCTGCGGATTGCGATGTACCTGTTGCGATTTGTGAAACCAGGAACAGAGAGTGCGAGAATTAACCATCTCATTGGAAATAAAGATTACTTCAAAGAATATAATCCTTGCTGGAATGAGCACAGGCGGTTGTTGAACGATAAGTTTGAGGATGTTAGTGATGAGGCACAGGAGGCGTTCTTAAAATGGGTGGATGAAGACAAATACAGCAATGAGACGCGAGAGGAAATTACCGGAAGATGTAAAAATAACAATGAACCAGAGCCAGATTTCGAAAGGGAGGAGAGCCGGGCAAAAGCTGAGGATCTATATCTGGTTCGTGAAAGATTCAAAGAGGTTTACGAGGAGTATAAGGCGAAGGCAGGAGTAAAGAATGATAAAGACCTTGCGCCGCGCCGGATGGTTAGTGAGACGCGGCGCGTAAGTCCAGAAGAAGGAAGCCCTTATTCTTCTGGAAAAATGGAACAAGATAACGTAGAGAATGTAATAAACTATCTCTTAGATCCTAAGAATTATGAGGGAGAGAAGGAGGTCAGTGGATGGGGGACGGCCGAATTTGCACTGGCAGAGAGCTTAAAGGCCGATGTCAAAAAAAGGCCGAAAGAGTACCTCTCATATAACTTATCCAAACTGGTGAAATTAGGATCATATTTTTTGTCACGCTTTTTCTATGGCTTTCATGAAGCGGTGCTGGAAGATGGATTTGAAAGAGAAACTTGGATACCAGCATTAAATTTAGCAAGTGAGATAGTCCGGAACAATAGCACGGATGAAGAATATAGAACATGTTTTTCTGCGATTCTATCTGCTTTGCGTGATGGATTCCAGAGCGATGAAAAGGGAATAGAATTCAATCTTGACAGAGTGAAAATGTTTTGGGGGATCATCGAAACTCTTTCTAAATATTCCACAGGAGACATGAGCTGTTTCGGGGATAAGGAGAAAGATCCCATGCAGATCAAGTGCAACTTTGTTCCCGGGCAGGCAATGGAATTAAGTGTTTCATTAGGTGTCGTGTGTAAGAAATACTTCCCTGAACTTCATGAGAGTTATTTGAAGGAAGAAATTCAGGAGTGTTATGAGAAGGTGTTGAAAATAAAGGAGCCGGGGATTAATTGCACGTTTGGCTCGGACTTTGCGCGGATATACTGGACAAACCCAAAGTGGGTCAAAGAGAATTTGGGGAATATATTCAGTAATGATTTGTGGGATGAGACATGGGGGACATACGTATCGTGGGGGCGACCTTCGCCGAAATGTTTTGAGCTTTTGATACAGGAGCAACAGTACCTGGAAGCGGTGAAAAGAATAGGTATGCCAAGCAAATTCAAGTTTGGTAAGGAGCCAGATGAGGGGCTTGTTGAGCATTTGATGATAGGATACTTCAATGAATGGATTGAATTTGATGATAATTTACTAAAGAAATTTTTTGAAAAAGCAACGGCGGAGTTGAGAAGTAAGGCAGCGCGCTTTCTGACGACTGGATTTAAGTCGGTAAATGAGGAAGGTGGAGAACAGAAGGAAAAAGCTGCAAAAAGGATGAAGGCGTACTGGGAGAAGCGGCTTGAAGCAATTAGAGAAAATCAGAAGGAGAATAAGGATGAGGCGGTTGAGTTTACAGGGTGGGTGGAGGATTCGCTGTTAGGGCCGAAGGAGACGCTTGAGCTTTTAGAGCAGACTTTGGAATTAAGTGGGGGGGAATTCGGGCAAATGAGAGATGTGAGCGAATTTATTGAAGAGATTTGTGAGTTTGGCAAGGGAAATGAGTTAGTAGCGCTGCGATGCCTTAAAAAAGCAACTGCTGATGAGAATATGAGAACGCCATGGGCAAGATATGACGAACGACTTATAGAGTTTTTGGGACAAATAAGTGAATTGCCGAACGACTATGAAAACGTAAAAGAGATTCTGAGTGAGGCGGTAGAGGCAGCCGATTTGTATGGAAGGCTTCAGCCGGACAAATTCAGGAAGATTTGGGAGAAGTTGAATAGCAGACAAAGAGATATCACAGGGATAAATTAGAGAAGTATAGCTCCCCGGCCCCCGGCAGAAAAGCAAGTGAGCTAACACTCCCCGACAGGGAAACAAGTGAGCACCAATCGAGGACAAGCTCGGGTAAACTTAGAAAGGACCCGCCGGGGACTTTTCGATTGATTATTTATTAATTTTGGATGAACCCTCAATGAATTAAGGGGCTAAATATTAGGGCAACCACACGGGGTTGCCCCTACGACGGGCAGACCTTTTCAAATGATTAATTATGAATGATAATTGATAATTTATGAGGACGTTAGATAATGGCTAAGGGTAATATAGTTCCCAAGCGCGGGGAGATAGTTATCTATCAGAGCGAAGGCGGGCAAACGAAAATAGATGTTCGGCTGGAAGGTGAAACGCTATGGCTCAATCAAGCGGGATTGGCGAAGCTCTATCAGACAACAAAGCAAAATATAAGTCTTCATATACAAAATATTTATGAAGAGGGGGAGCTGTTGGAAGATTCAGTTGTCAAGGAATACTTGACAACTGCCGCGGACGGGAAAAAGTATAGAACGAAGCATTATAACCTTGATATGATAATTTCGGTCGGATACCGGATAAAATCTCATATTGCGACTCGTTTCCGGCAATGGGCAACGCAGAGACTAAGAGAATACATCGTCAAGGGCTTTGTGCTTGATGATGAACGGCTGAAAAACCCGGACCATCCATTTGATTATTTCGATGAGCTTCTCCAGCGGATTCAGGATATTAGAACATCCGAGCGGCGGTTCTATCAGAAGATAACAGACATTTACTCAACGAGTACAGATTATGACCCAACCGATGAGACAAGTATTACATTTTTCAAGACGGTGCAGAATAAACTGCACTGGGCTATAACGGGAATGACGGCTGCTGAGATTGTTCATAAACGAGTGGATTCGACTAAACCTAATATGGGACTTACCAGCCGGAGAGGTGAGAAGGTCCGCAAAGGCGATGTTGTTATTGCTAAAAATTATCTCAAAGAAAATGAGCTTCGAGCATTAAACAATCTTGTTGAGCAGTATCTTGT
>CAZIAN010000428.1:0-4427 GCA_964537355.1 uncultured Pirellulales bacterium
TCAATTTTGAGAAAGATCTAAATTATTGTACAGAGGTTTAGTAATGAAACGTTTATATGTTTTTTTATCGATTGTCACCACAGTGTATTTGCTGTTCACAGGGGGAACATCGGTTTTACAGGCAGCCAATGAGAAATTTTTGTCTCTGTTTAACGGCAGGAATCTTGACGGCTGGGTGAATGTCAACTGTGCGCCGGAAACATGGACGGTAAAGGACGGGATGATTATCTGCAGCGGAGTTCCGACCGGCGTAATGCGAACGGAAAAACAATATGAAAATTATATTTTGGAATTAGAGTGGCGCCACATGATCCAAGGCGGCAACGCCGGCTTATTCATCCACTCTGGGGATTTACCTGTAACAGGAAAACCGTTCACGCGTGCCATTGAGGTGCAGATACTCGACGGCCACAATAGCGAAAACGCCACCAGCCACGGCGATGTATTCGGAATTCAGGGCGCAACGATGACGCCAGACAAGCTTCATCCGGACGGCTGGATGCGCTCCCTGCCTGCCGAGCGACGATGCAACCCGGCCGGCCAGTGGAACCATTATCGCGTCGAGAGCCGCCACGGTACGGTCAGCCTTGCTGTTAACGGCAAGATAGTTACCCGCGCATTTCACCTGAATCCGCGAAAAGGATATATCTGCCTCGAATCCGAAGGGGGTGTTGTTCATTTCCGCAATATTCGTATTTGCGAACTGCCCGGCTCCAATCCGCCGGATGATGTGGTTGCACAGAAAGACCGTGGCTTTCGGTCACTATACAATGGCCTTGACCTTCGCGGCTGGAAGCAGGTACCCGGCAATGATGGACACTGGAATGCGAAGGACTGGATTCTGGATTACGATGGCAAGGCAACCGGAGATGACAAGAACCTGTGGACGCAGGAGCAATTCGGCAATTTCGTTCTTATCGTTGACTGGCGTCTTCCGGACAAGCCAAAAGTTGAAAATGTACCTGTGATTTTGCCGGACGGCTCAGAGGCCGCCGATTCAGACGGCAAACAGGTGACTGTCCCGGTGATGGATGCAGGTGACAGCGGAATATACCTGCGTGGTTCCTCGAAAAGCCAGATAAATATCTGGAACTGGCCTGTCGGCTCAGGTGAAATCTGGGGATACCGAAGAGACGGGAATATGCCCGAGCAGGTGCGAAGGGGCGCAACACCAATCCTCAATGCGGACAATCCGGTCGGCCAGTGGAACCGCTTCGAGATTACAGCCATTGATGATAAGGTTACAGTGGTATTAAACGGTAAGACGGTAATTCGCCAGGCCCGCCTGCCGGGATTGCCAGAACGCGGCCCAATCGCTCTGCAGCATCACGGAGACCATGTCCAGTTTGCCAATATTTACATAAAGGAACTTGAATAACATACCGAGGTCAAAATTTTCTGCTATTATAGCCCGACTGGAAGGAGAAAGTATATATGACTGATAAAAAGAATTCATCTGAAATGAACCGTTCAAAATTACAGGTTAACTTTTCCCGGCGTGATTTTATCAAGCGCAGCGGTTATGCCCTGGCCGGAACAATGCTGGCTTCGAAGGGAGCGTTAGCTGTCAACACCGCCCCGAAAAAAATTCGCATTGGTGTTGTCGGAGGAGGCTTCGGTACAGCCTTTCAGTGGCATGAGCATCCGGACTGTGTCGTTCAGGCGGTAAGCGATTTGCGTGAGGACAGGCGGAAACGGCTGATGGATGTATATAATTGCCGAAAGGCCTACAACTCGCTTGAGGAATTGGTGCTTGCTCAAGACATAGACGCGGTAGCGATATTTACCGACGGCCCGCTTCATGTTCAGCACACTGTCGAGGCGATGAAAAACGGCAAGCACGTTATATCGGCAGTGCCCGCCGCCTGGGCAACTATTGAGCAGGCCGAGCTGCTTTTGGATACCGTTAAAAAATACGGCCTGACTTACATGATGGCCGAGACAGGTCACTATCAGCAGTCCACGATTTCGGCGCGTAAGTTTTATCAACAGGGCAAGTTCGGCTCTCTTTACTATTGCGAGGCTGAGTACCAGCATCCCGGCCTCGAGTCGCTCTATTTTTCGAACGGCAGGCGAACATGGCGATACGGTCTGGCGCCGATGCACTATCCGACACACTGCACTTCGCAGCTTATCAGCGTTAGCGGCGAGAGGCTTACCGAAGCTGTATGTCACGGCTGGGGCGATGATGATCCGATCCTAAAAGACAACGATTACAACAATCCTTTCTGGAACTCCTCGGCAATGTTCAGGACAAACCGCGGCAATGCCTTCCGTGTCAATGTATGGTGGAAAGGCGCCCACCGGGGCTGTGAGCGGGCCCAGTGGATAGGCGACAAGATGAGCTTCTATACGCCGCATCCCAACGGTATGGGTGCGGTCATCATTCGTTCCGGAAAACAGATGGAAAAAGACGACGCCGGCTTTGTTCGGGAGGCGCCGAACTTCGAACAGTACAAACAGCCCCAGTGGTGGAAAACGGACATGCTGCCCGAGCCGCTGCGGCATAACAGCGGACACGAAGGTTCGCATACTTTCCTGACGAATGAATTTATCGATGCCCTGACACACAGCCGCAGACCTACGGTTGATGTTTACGAATCTTTAGCTTATACTGTGCCGGGTATTATCGCGCACCAGTCGGCGCTGCGAAAAGGAGATTTATTGAAAATCCCTCAGTACGATAAAAGAGTGTAAGTTGCAGAGTTTGACAACAGAATTATTTAACTATATTTAAGATGGAGAGCTGATTATGAAAAAGATTATTTTGCTGACAGTTTTATTAATTGTACTTCTAACCATGCCCTTTGAGGTCAATGCAGGGGAAAAGGTCTTTCGTATTGGTATGATAGGTCTTGACACATCGCATGTTATCGCCTTTACAAAGGTTATCAACGACCCGGCCAATAACTACGGCTGCAAGGTTGTGGTGGGCTATTCAGGCGGCTCGCCGGACGTGGTATCCTCGGCCAGTCGTGTGGATAAATACACCCAGCAGCTTCGCGACGATTACGGTGTGGAAATTGTTGATACCATAGAGGAGCTTTGTAAGAAGGTTGACGGAGTTCTGCTGGAAAGTGTTGACGGCCGGCCACATCTGAAACAAGTACGCCCTGTCATTGCAGCGAAGAAACCCGTATTTATCGACAAACCTATGGCCGGCAACCTGGCGGACGTGCTCGAGATATTCAGGCTTGCCAAAGAAAACAACGTTCCGTGCTGGTCGAGTTCGTCTTTACGGTACGGTCCCGGCGTTATCGGTATGAGAAATAATGACGAGGTTGGTGAGGTACTTGGCTGTGACGCCTTCAGTCCGTGCAGTCTTGAAGAGCATCACCCGGACCTTTACTGGTATGGCGTCCATGGTGTCGAGATTCTCTTTACCATTATGGGCACCGGCTGTGAGAGTGTCAAACGTGTACAAACCGAGAACTATGAATTTGTTACCGGTATATGGGAAGACGGACGAGTCGGCACTTTTAGAGGTGTAAAAAGAGGTAAGAAAGACTATGGCTCTATGGTTTTCGGAACAAAGGGCATTGTTAAGGGCGGTGGATACGGCGGCTATGAACCTTTAATTGTTGAAATCATCAAATTCTTCAAGACCGGTATCGTACCCTTGCCGGTGGAAGAAACTATTGAAATCTTCGCTTTTATGTCCGCCGCTGATGAATCAAAAGCAAAAGGCGGTGCTGCGGTTTCTATAAAAGAAACAATCGAAAAGGCTCAAAAGCAAAACGAGCTTCGCCGCAGGCGTCGTTAGAAAGGCAAACTCAATCGATTAAGGATAAACAAAATGGTCCGCACTTACAACAGCAACAAAGAAGTCTTGGTGACTTCTTTCAAAGGATTGTTTATTTTACTTGCCGGATTGTTTTTATGCTGTTTTTCTCAGGCCGCAGCACAACAGCTTACTGCCGATAACACCGTGATTTCAGTAACGCTCCATACGGACGACGCGACCCTGTCGGTAACCGATAAACGCACCGGACACTCCTGGCGGCAAAAGGCCGTAACAAAAGGTACAATAATCCAAAGCGCCGCAACCGGTGATAGCATTGAAATGACCTGGCGCCAGCCGGGGCTGGATATGGACATCAAAACCAGGCTGCTGCTGGATCAAAACCTGCCTGAGTTTACGCTTGAACTTTCAACCGAGGGCCAACTCCAGCGGTCATTGAGGTTTCCCCATCCGTTTATGAGCGAACCCGGCACATATCTGGTTGTGCCTATGAACGAAGGGATTTCGTATCCGGTCGAAGATAAAACAATCAATCCGATGAAACTTATAGCATACGGCGGACATGGTATATGTATGTCCTTCTGGGGCGTAACAAATGGCCGGGAAGGGCACATGGCTATCATTGAAACACCGGACGATGCCGCCATACGTATCCAGCGGACGGATGAAAAACTCTGTATCGCGC
>CAZIAN010000429.1:0-1776 GCA_964537355.1 uncultured Pirellulales bacterium
GAGGTTTATTTATCCGGCAGGTTACCTCCATATTATTAATGCCCGCCTTGATAAGGGCCTCGGCCGTTTTCACAATATCGAGCTTGTTCTGGTTAAAGACGAGTATAAAGCCGTCTTTCAACAGTGTTGTGATTGTACCTTTAATATCCATTATTACTCCCTACAGTCTTCTAAAATGAAAACCGCCATCAACGTTAATTACCTGGCCGGTTGAAAAATCAAGCCTGCCTTCTGCGATGGCACCGACCGCCTTCGCGATATCTTCCGGCTGACCCCATCGTTTAATCGGAGTAAGACCTTCAGCTATCAACTTGTCGTATTTATCTTTAACCACACTGGTCATATCCGTTTCGATGATACCGGGTCTGATTTCAAATACCCCGATACCGTACTCCGCCAATCTGTCCGCGTACAGCATCGTCATCATCGAAATGCCCGCCTTGCTCACACAATACTCCCCGCGTGCAGGTGAGCTGGTATATGCCGAGATTGAGCCTGTGCTTACAATCCGACACGCCCGCTCGGGATGTGCCTTTTTCTGTTCAATCATCCAGTTAGCCACAAGCTGAGTCAAAAAGTAAGGGCCTTTCAGATTTATCCCCATCACTCGGTCAAAGCTCTCCTCGGTTGCTTCGAGAAGGTCCATCCGTTTGGAAGGGGCGACACCGGCATTATTCACCAGCATATCGCATCTGCCGAACTTGCTCTTAGCGAGAGCGACAAGACTGCTTCTGTCCTCGGCACTGCTTATGTCACCTCGCAATATCTCGCACTCGGCGCCGGTTTCGGATATTTCTTTTTGCGTCTGTACCGCGCGTGATTCGTCCGGCTTACCATCGGCGCTAAAATCAAAATGATTAACTACGAGATTATATCCTAATGATGCTAATTCTTTTGCAATGCCTTTTCCGATGCCTCGACTTGCCCCGGTAACAATTGCTGTGGGTCGTTCTGCCATTTTCAAAATCCTTTCTTATTTTATTTTAGAAATTCATCAATTTCTTCTGCCGCCTTCATCCCGTCGGCAACCGCAGCGACAACAGTCGATGCCCCTCTTACAAGGTCGCCGCCGGCAAAGACCCCAGCCCTGGATGTTGCGAGCGTACCTTCCTTTGTTTTGATATGTCCGTTTGTTAGTTCCACGCCTGGGAGGATTTCACTGATTTCTTCCGGCGGGCTTTGGCCGATGGCTTCGACCACAACGTCCATATCAAGCTCATAAGCGCTCGACTCTATCGGTTCAGGGCGTCGCCTTCCGGAAGCATCCGGCTCAGTTAATCGGGTCGGGCAAACCTTGATTGAAGTCAGTTTACCGTTTGCGGAAATATATTCGAGCGGCTGATTCAATATCAGAAAATGCACACCTTCGTCTATTGCTCTCTCGATTTCGTTGCTCCAGGCCGGCATCTCCTTGAAAGACCGGCGGTATATAACGTAAACATCTTTTGCTCCGAGCTGTTTTGCCGTAACCGCCACATCCATAGCGGTATTGCCCCCGCCTATCGCCGCGACAGCTTTGCCTGTCAGTTTTAATTTACCGGGCTCTTTTGCCGCCGAAAGAAAATCCATCGAACTGTAAACACCGTCAACGGCATTATCGCCAATGCTTACCGATTTCACAAGGCCCATACCAATAAAGATCCCGTCAAATCCCTCGTCCATAATATTATCTAAATTGAAATCAGCGCTTAATTCTTTGCCAAGGCGTAACATCATTCTATCTTTGGGAATATCGGCGAAAATGGCTGAGATTTCGCTCTTTAGTGAGTCGCCCTG
>CAZIAN010000429.1:1876-4422 GCA_964537355.1 uncultured Pirellulales bacterium
CACAGCCAGGCGCAAACTTCGGGAAATATATTTTTCTCTCTAAGAACTTCATATGCGTCTTTTTCATTGCCATCGAGGAACAGGCTGATGAATTTCGGGATATCGACGCCGGCCGGACAGCCTAACTGGCACGTCGGCTCCTGGCACTTGCGGCATGAAGACGCCAGCCGCAGCAGATTGTCCTTGTCGCCCATCCTGCCGCGTTCGAATATCGGCCCGTAAACTTTATTGTCCCGTATCACACATCCCGTCGTTCCGCCGTCACGCATTATCTGAGTACACGCGCTGCAGCTTACGCAGACCTTCTCCGGGTACATCCGGCCTTTGGTGATGATATCTTTTGCGAAATCCGGATACGCAAACGCCATCCTTCCGGCGCCTACCAGAGTGGTCAGGCCGTTGGCTTTGTTGGCCGCTCCTACGTTGGCGAACAAAGTCCGCAGCCAGCTATAACCGGTGCCCACAATGGCAAGATCAGGAAACTCTTTTTGAATTTCGCCGGTGATATTGACGAGCCTGCATACGCCTGCCAGCGGATGTTCCGGCTCTTCATAGCCGCCGACTATCGTCTCATTGAAGGGCCTGCCGATGTGTGGATTGTAATATGGATTTGCGATAGTGACGTTAACCAGATTGACGCCGTGCTGCTGTAAAAGACCAATCAGTTTCTTCGGCTCTGTCAGGTCAGGCTTTGTGTAATCTTTCTTGTTCACTCCCCATCCGTAAGGATACGGTATGGCATCGTAAACACCAAGGCGGGTTGCGACCGCTCCCTTTTCTCCAAGCTGGTTGCGAATTTTATCGATAACTTCAAGAACAAATCTTGTTCGGTTCTCGAACGAACCGCCGTACCTGCCTTTTCTTTTATGGCACGCGAAAAGCTCATTTATCAGATACCCATGACACGATTTTATATCTACCGCATCATAGCCGACCTCGAACGCCAGCCTGGCCGCCTCAACATAGGCGTCCTGTAGTTTATCGAGGTATTCATCCGTCACTAAGGGCCAGTCGTCCGGTATCCTGCTGCTTCTGTCCGGGTTGGGTTTTTGCTGCGGAATTAAAGGATCGCGGTAAGGATCTCGTTGGGGGATAATCGGATACACCGCACCTTCCGGCTTACTGTACCTTCCCGAATGTGTCAACTGCAGCACCATTACCGGCCTGTGCTTTGGCCCGTTTGATTCTGCGGCCGCCTGCCGTATCATTTCAACCATTGCGCGGAAGCTGTCTTTATTTTTCTCATGGAGCCATAATTGTCTGGGATTGGCCCTGCCTTCGGGCACGACCGCAGTCGCCTCGACCCACAGCAGACCCGCGCCGCCGGCGGCGAATCTTTCGTATCTTCGCAGCGTCAGTTTGCCGGGCCGGCCCTGAGAATCACCGTCGCAGCCCTCCATCGGATGGACAGCTAACGAATTCGGTATTAAAAGGCCGCCGGCCTGTACGGGTTTGGCTAAAATAGAAACGTCGTCGGTGGCTTCGATTTGCACGTTCAGCCGCTCGCTTAATTTTTTTAATTCCTCGATGCTGCCTAATTTAAATTCCCACATCTTGCTTTCCTTTTGTTTTGCTGCTCCTGCCTGATATTTACTCTGTGAGATGCAAAGCTTATCTCAGGGTGTGATTCTACCCGACTATTGTCCTGATTTCAAGCCTGTGGTGGATTGGCCTGAATTGTGTTTTGAAGTAGCTGTTATGTGTAGGAATTTCATATTGTTCTTTTAAAAGAGCATCTTGGTTTACAAGGCGCGGGGCGTGTAACTTTCGAATCGCCTGATGTATTGCCAATCACCTTTATACTCGTGGCAAAGACCCCAGCGAATACCTTCAAGCGGGCTCTTATCCGTATCGAGTGAGCGAATTAAACCAACGGCGTGTGGTCCCGATTTAATGTGCGATTTGATTTCAAAGTTGATGCCGTCTTCGGCAAATTGAATGGTGTTTCTTTCCGGGCCATCGGTTGTTAACATCGCGGCCATGCCACCCCTGTAGGGCCAAATACAAATTTCATGGCCGCTGTTGGTAATTGGGTTGTATGGGGATTTAACATAGGGGCCTTCCGGCTTGTCGGCGATAGCGACGCCCCATTTTATTTCTCGCCCTCCGAATGTAAGGCGTTCTCCCATTCGCTCGCCTTTATAGTAGAGGTAAAATTTGTTTTTATAATACATAAGCGTAGGGTCGTGCACTTTATGACTGTCGAAATCACCCTGTTTTATCACCTTAAAACGGTTATCCTCATCGCCCAGCCATTGGCCGTTGTCGGCGGGTTTAAGAATAGGTGCATCTAATTTTTTCCATGGCCCATCCGGAGAATCTGCAATGGCCATACCGACATTGTTTTTCACCCGGTTGACATAAGGCGCTTTGACTACCTGATAAACAAGATAATATTTTCCTTCGTGGGCCAATATTTCAGGGGTAAATACCGCCCGGTCGTCATAAGAGCCTTTGGGCCCTCTTCCAACGGCCAGCCCCTGTTCCTTCCAATCCCATCCGTCTTTTGAGGTGGCGTACCAGACCTCGGTCAAATCCCATGGGAA
>CAZIAN010000430.1:0-4412 GCA_964537355.1 uncultured Pirellulales bacterium
CGATTATCCCAAGGGCTGCTAACAACTCTACAATCGTAAATCCTGTCCTTTTTCGCTTCACAATTATTCCCTCTTTGTTATATGTTTATGAAACTAATCAAAAACACAATACTGTACTATTTCGAGCTCCAATTGATTATCAATCTGAGCGAGGCGAAGAATCTTCACACAAACATCTAAAAAATCAAACTCTTCATCATCGTTTCCCCGAAGCCGTCATTCTCGATATTTCCAATCAAAATTACAGATATCGTCAGCCGTACCATATTCACCATCAAATCCTGCGGAAATCAGTATATAAGAGTCAGTCATGTAAGGTCGTCGTACTGTGGTAATCTGATTATTCCTTGTATTTCTATAGAATCTTACAGGGTTAGCAAGGCTGGGTGGTGCTGAAGAACTCCCGGCGTTCTCCCACGGTTTACCGAGAGCAACCAAAGCCTGGTTGTCCCAGTAATTATATATATTACCCCCACTGTCCGTAGCAGTCATAGGTACATTAGGATCATGCAGGTAGTTCGAGGTATCTGCCTTATAGTAAAGTATGGGCATACCTGTCTTTTTGCCGGTTCTCATATCACGTGTATATACGTCACATAAAACAAAGTTATTCTCATTAAAAGAACCTGTGTTGCCTGGGCCGTATATATCTGCACCTATTCTATAAGCGTTAGCATTTTGGAATTGCAGAAGTGTCCCCATTCTGGCCTGTAAATTTTGAGGGGTAGGAGGCACGGGGTATATTTGCCTCGTACCTGTAGAATCCATACCATCTGCTCTGAAGACCGAATCCGGGTGAAATCCCAGCAAGTCCCGTCCCATCATTGCCTCGCAAAGCTTCATCGCGCCGCAGTAGGGTTGACCAATTCCGTCAAACGCTCCGGAAGGTGGATAACCGTCGTTCTCGTTACTGAAAAGTTCAAGGGCGGACTGGATGCTGTGTAATTGGGCCTTTTGTTTGACTTTTTTCGCGTACCTCCTGACGTTGTTCAGCGCCGGCACAAGAACGCCTATGAGGATTACGATAATACTCATAACCGTTAGCAGCTCGATAATAGTAAATGCCTTTTTTCTGCTGGACTGTTTTACGATTGACTTCATTTTTTTCTCCTTGCTGTTTTTGTTAAACGTTTTAATTTGTTGGTTCATTTTTTATTGTTGCGAACCTAAGCTCGTGATAACCTGAATCATTGGCAAAAATACTGCCAGTACGATGGTCATAACGATACCACCCAGACACAAAATCATAATCGGTTCAAGCATCGACATTAACGAGGCGACGAGCACGTCAACTTGCTCATCGAAGTTGTCGGCTACTTTCAGAAGCATCTTGTCCAGGTCACCTGTTTCCTCACCAACGGCGACCATGTTGGATACGATTAAGTCAACAGTTTTGGACTGCCGTAACGGGCCGGCGAAGGTGTCGCCCTGTCTGATGGAATTGTGAACATTATTGAGCATATTGGAAAAGACTTCGTTTCCCGCAGTATCACGCGTAACCGTAATGGCATCCAGAATCGGTACACCGGCACTAATCAACGTACCAAGCGTTCTCGTCCATCTTGTGACCGAAACTCTATTGGTAAGCTGGCCTATAACCGGAAGCTTCAATTTGATGGAATCCAGAACAAATCTACCGGCGTGAAACTTCCGTATGATTCTGAGCAGAAAAATTAAGCCGAACGGCACCGATAATATGATTGCCCAGCCATATTGTGTTGCAATCCAGTTGCTTATACCGAGCACTGTGGTCGTTACGGGGTTCAGCTTACCTTGTACCATCTCTTCGAGCACACTCTTAAACGACGGTATAACATATTTCATCAACGCCATAAGAATGCCGAAAGCCGCGCACAAAACCACCAGAGGGTAAACCATTGCACTTTTAACTCTTGATTTGAGTTTCTGGGCCTTTTCCATAAAGTCGGCTACACGAGACAAGATCAAATCAAGCACACCACCAGTCTCACCTGCCGCTACCATACCGGTAAACAGCCGGTCAAAGGTTTTGGGGTACCTGGCCATGGCTTCCGAAAGTGTGGATCCACCTTCGATGTCATCGGCTACGTAACCGATGACTCTCTTGAATGTTCCCTTTTGCTGTTCTTCGAGAATCCTTAAAGACCGTAGTATGGGCAAGCCTGCATCCTGTAGAGTTGAAAGCTGTCGTGCAAACTGGGTTATATATTTGACTTTGACCTTGCCGCCGGAACCTCGCTTGCGAGTTGTTCTTGCTGCGGCCTTCTTCCCTCCTTTTTTCACCGCACCGCGTTCACGAACCTTCGTGGGGAAATACCCCATGTTGCGTATCTTGCTTATTGCTTCCTTTTGGCTAAGGGCTTCTACCTCGTCTTTTATTTCCACGCCCTGTGTGTCCAGTGCTGAATATTGGAAAACCGGCATCTTATATACCTCCTATGTATTAACTATTAACTGTCAAGTCCCGATTCATATACATTCAGTCCTTTGCTATATTTCTTCCATTATTGTTTCTTTTACTACCTCATCTATGGTGGTAACGCCGTCGAACATTGCAGACAGGCCGTTATCGCGCAGCAATTTCATGCCGTTTTTCTGGCCGGCTGCACGAAGCACCGCAGTTGAAGCCGAATTCATAACCAGGTCTCTTATTTCATCATTGAATACCATAATCTCAAAAACACCAATTCGGCCTCTATAGCCGGTGCCGTTGCATTTGCTGCAGCCGCGACCGTAATAAAACTTTTTATCCTTAACATCATCCGGCGTAAGTTGTAACTCCATTAGCTGCGCTTCGCTTGGCTCGAATGCTGTTTTGCAGTTTTCACATATTTTTCTTAATAATCGCTGAGACACGATGCCCTCGATAGTGGCGGTAAGAAGAAACGGCTCCACCCCCAAATCCAAAAGTCGTGCTATCGAGCTTGGCGCATCGGTAGTGTGCAGGGTGGTGAACACTACGTGGCCTGTCAGTGATGCCTGTGCGGCAATCTCCGCCGTCTCAAGGTCACGAATCTCACCGACTAATAAAATATCGGGGTCCTGACGCAGAATTGAACGAAGGCACCTTGCGAATGTCAAGCCGATAGCCGGGTTCATTTGGACTTGAATAAGGCCATCAACATCGTATTCTACAGGGTCTTCAGTGGTAATTATTTTAGTCTCAATGTCGTTTAGCTCATTCAATGCCGAATAAAGGGTTGTGGTTTTACCGCATCCCGTGGGGCCTGTAACGATTATAATACCATTAGGTTTGCGAATAAGTTTGCGGACTAATTCATGGTCACTAGGCCTTAGCCCAAGCGCCCCCAAATCAAAGCTGGCCTGACTTCTATCCAGAACACGTAATACAACGCTTTCTCCGAACATTGTTGGTAGAACGCTGACACGCAAGTCGATAGGGTTGTTTTGGACAGTCAGTGATATTCGACCGTCCTGTGGAAGCCGTCTTTCAGCGATGTCCAGATTTGCCATAACCTTTATACGTGAGCTGAGAGCCGCGGCAATATATTTTGGTGGAGGAATCATTTCGTAGAGCACGCCATCGATGCGATAACGCATCTTATATTCGTTTTCAAACGGCTCAAAATGAATGTCCGAGGCCTTGTCGCGAATTGCCTGCAGCAAAACAAGGTTCAGCAGTTTTTTTACAGGATTTGACTCGGATAGTTCTTTCAATTCATCCAGGTCGATACTTTGATTTCTGCCCTCAAATTCCGCAAGGAAACTATCACCTTGTATTTCATCTATCAGCTCGTTGATGTTTTCGTCTTGTGTCTCGTAATATTTAGTTAAAGTACTTTCCAACGCATCACGGTCGGTTATCTTGGCGGTAACCTTGAAACCCATCAGTGTGCTTAGGTCATCGGTGGCTCTGAAGTTATCGGGGCTGTCAAGGGCAACAATCAATTCGTTTTTTTGCTTGTTATATTCTATTGGTACGATGTGGTATGTTTTGGCCATTTGAGCAGGCACCTTCTCAACCACATCAGGAGGGATTTCAACGCCATCAAGACTCATATATTCCATTCCGCGTTGGGCGGCAAGTGCCATTTGAAGTTGGAAATCATCGATCAATCCAAGTTCAAGAAAAATCTGACCTATTTGTACGTCTTGCCGCTGGCCCTGGATTTTCAAGCATTCATGAACTTTGTTCCTACTCAGAACACCCATTTTAATTAGAATTCTGCCGAGTGTTCTTCCCCTTAATTGCTCTACGGGAGGGAGCTTTTGTGCTTCTTTCATCTTTCCCATAAGAGTTTTTCCTTAACTGCTTTCATTTCAAATCCACTTTATTATACGACAATAAAACCTTCTTGGCAAGTAAATTATCGTATGGACATTTAGTTATTCAGACTATTTAAGATTCTCATTTTAAGCGTTTTGAATACAAAGATAGTTAGCTTCTCAAAAATAAAGACTTTAACGGACTT
>CAZIAN010000431.1:0-4408 GCA_964537355.1 uncultured Pirellulales bacterium
CTTAGTATATATGAAAAAGCGGGATTCCGAACAGCCGTTTTTCGTAATGTGGGTTGACAATGCGGAACTTCTTAATAAAAAATAGGCTGCCCAAATGTTAAAGTGGAAATACAAGGCAAAACAGGATATACTCATAAGCTTAAAAGTGTCTAAAAAATAACGTAATATTGATTCAGGAGTGAGCTATGTACAACAGAAAAACTTCCCATACAATGAAAACAACTTTCCCGGTAGTGATTTTACTGAGTTTATCGATTCTCTTCAATTTATGTTCCTGTCAATCCTTCGCAGCCGCCGGTTCTCGCTGGGCGGCAGACAAAGGTCTGAAATTGCGGGTAATGACCTTCAATATTCGCTACGGCTCTGCAGGCGATGGCCCTAATCAATGGAAAAATCGAAAGGAAATGGTCTTTGACGTCCTGCGTGATCACAATCCTGAAATTGTCGGCCTGCAGGAAGCGCTGAATTTTCAAATGACTGAAATCTGCACTGCCCTCGGCAAATACGGCCAGGTAGGCGTTGCCCGCGAAGACGGCAAAGTCGATGGCGAATTCTCCTCCATACTTTACGACATTGCCCGTTTTAAAGTCGATGAATCCGGCACCTTCTGGTTCTCCAATACCCCCGAAGTTCCCGGCTCAAATCACTGGGGCGCTGCATGTGTCCGCATCTGTACCTGGGCAAGATTCATCGAAAGAAAGTCGGGCAAGGCATTTTATATGTTCAATCTTCATCTGGACCACGTTTCCCAGCCCGCCCGAGAAAAAAGCGCTGTCCTGTTGACTCAGCGTATCAAAAATAGAAAGCACCGTGACCCGTTTATCCTCACGGGTGATTTCAACTCTGGCGAAAACAATCCCGTTATTACATATCTTAAAGGTGAAACCGAACTCACCGGTGCTAATGGGCGAAAATCTACAAATCCCGTTCCAATGGTCGATACGTTTCGTGTTCTGCATCCCGATGTCAAAGATGTTAGAACCGGCCACGCCTTCCGCGGAACTCGAAAAGGCAATAAAATCGATTATATCTTCGTACCTTCGTCTATAAAAGTCCTCGAAGCAGAAATACTGTATGACAACATCGATGGTCGTTACCCTTCCGACCATTTTCCGGTTAACGCCACGATTCGCCTGCCGGCTAAGTAGGGCGGCAATAAAAAAATGTTATGGTTACTGTGAGGAAATAAAACTTACGTCACTGCCGTGCGTTTTTCAGCGCACCATCCTGATGGCCTCTTTTTCCTCGAACTGATTGCGATATTTCGCGGGCCGATACAGTTTGAACTCTATCGCCCGAATATATTCTTCGGGCCCGCAGTGACGGACGTTTTCAATAAGCGAGGATATTTGCTTTTGAGAACGAAAGGCCGAGATTGCCTTTAGTTTTTTTTCCAGATATGACCTGGGCGTCCGCATTCGCAGCGTCGGGGGTTCGAGAAAATCACAATAGACTGCGTATGTGTGGACATAGGGAACTTTGCTTAACGGCTTGCCGATCTCAGGCCAGATATTGCCCGCCGCGTGGAATAAGCTGATAAGCATCTCTTCGTAAATGATACGATGGTCGGGATGCAAATCGTTCCACGTCGGCAAAAAACACTGCGTCGGCTTTATTTTTCGCAGATGATATGTGAATGCATTTTGCAGTCCCGTATAGCCTTTTATTGCCAGAGGTTCTTTCGGCTCAGCCGGTCCTCTGCCGCGGTAATTGTTCAGTTGGCAATCCGGAAATCCGAGCCAGATAATATTTTTCTTCGGAATGCCGAGACTTTCGTAACATTTGTAGCTTTCGCTGCGCCGGATTTCGGAAATGCTGTCTTTTTCGTCCGCGCTGCAGTAGCCCATTCTGCCGTCGGTAACGATTAAGATATATACAGCTATATTTTCCCGTTTGGCTAATTGAATAAGCAAACCCGCTCCGAGGACCGCATCGTCGTCATGAGGGCTTATCATTAAGAAGCGTTGCTTCTTTCCCTGCCAGTTTTGTGAAACACTGCCCAGACGAGAGCCTACTCTTCTTTCGTTACCAACTAATCGTACGAATTCAATTTCTTCTTGCATAATTATCAGCTCACAATTAAATTAAGGTTAAAGTTAAACAACAGGATGTTATATGTTATAAAACAAGGAAGCAGTGAGGATGGATATTATAAGCAGTTTCAGGGAGAAAGCAAGGGGGAAAAATCTATCAGTTGTTTTACCCGAGGGCAGAGACGAGCGGATAGCCCGCGCCGCCCGCAGACTCAAAGACGAAGATATTGCCCGGCCTATTGTGCTCGGAACACCCGCCCAGATCGAAGCATCTATTGAAAAAGCCGGCGTTAGTCTCGACGGCATAGAAACCATAAATCCGAAACAAAACGATAAGCTTGATTTTTATGCGGAAAAATACACCAGTCGAAGGGAAGGCATTTCTTTAGCTGTAGCAAAACGCATAGTCGCAAAGCCTTTATTCTATGCGGGCATGATGGTATCCTGCGGTGATGCCGATACTGCCGTCGGCGGAGTTGCCGGCGCAACCGCAACTCTTATTCAGGCCGGGGTCTTAACCGTTGGTCTGATTGAAGGAATCAAAACTCCTTCCAGCTATTTTCTTATGGTTATTCCCAGCTTTCTCGGGGAAAAGGACAAACCCTTCATTTATGCCGATTGCGCTGTCAATATCGACCCAACGGCCGAGCAACTGGCGGACATTGCTTTGGCTTCTGCCGTAAGTGCAAGGAGACTCTTAGGACAGGAACCCCGCGTAGCTCTTTTGTCGTTTTCCACCAAGGGAAGTGCTTCCGGGCCGATTGTGGAAAAAGTCAGGGAAGCTCTAAAAATCGCCCGGGCACGCCGGCCGGATCTGGCTATCGACGGCGAATTCCAGGCCGACTCGGCCATAGTTCCCAGAGTGGCTGCTAAAAAAGTAAAAGATGAAAGTACCGTTGCAGGGAAGGCAAATGTCATAATATTTCCCGACCTCAACTCAGGAAATATCGCTTATAAACTCACCCAGTATATGGCTAACGCTCAGGCCATCGGCCCGTTTCTTCAGGGATTTGCGAAACCCATAACGGACCTCTCAAGAGGAGCAACTGTTGATGATATTATTGCTACGGTTATTCTGACTTTGGGTCAATTAATAGAGGGCCCCAATGCTGTACAGGATTAGCCGGAGTCATGTTTGAAAGGACAGCGCTGAAAATGAAAGTACTCGTCATAAATGCAGGCAGTTCTTCGGTCAAGTATTACCTGTACCAGATGCCCGGGGCGGAAGTTCTTGCCAGGGGGCTTGTCGAGAGAATCGGAGAAGAAACTTCTGCACTTTCTCATTTTTATAAAGACAAAACCCACACAGAAAACGTAAAGGTTAAAGACGTTAGAAAAGCGATGGAGCTTATACTTCAAACGCTTGCCGACAAAGAAGTAGGAGCTTTGCAGCAGATATCCGAGATTGGCGCCGTCGGCCACAGGGTCGTTCACGGAGGCGAAGAATTCACCGGCTCAGTAATAATTGACGAAAAGGTAATTGCCTCAATTAAAAAGTTCGCAGACCTTGCCCCTTTGCACAATCCGCCGAATCTTGCCGGTATTCTTGCCGCACAGCACCATCTTCCGAAGGTAAAACAGGTCGCCTGCTTCGATACCGCATTTCACGCCACTATCCCGAAAGTTGCCTATATGTATGCCCTTCCGTATGAGCTTTACCAAAAGTACGGTATTCGAAGGTACGGCTTTCACGGAATCTCTCACAGATACGTAGCCCGTCGTGCCGCGGCCATAATGGGCAGAGACAAATATGATATCAACGCCATTACCTGTCATCTTGGAAACGGCTGCTCCGTTACCGCCGTAAAGCAGGGCAGGTCGATTGACACCTCTATGGGACTTACGCCTTTGGAAGGCGTGCCGATGGGAACCCGTTCGGGCGACCTTGACCCGGCCATACTCTTTTACCTTGCCGAAAAAGGTTACGATGTAAATGAGCTGAATACCCTTTGCAATAAACAAAGCGGTCTGCTCGGCTTATCGGGTATCTCGAATGATATGAGAAATCTCGAAAAGTGTGCTCACAAAGGAGATGCCAGGGCAAAGCTTGCTATAGATGTTTTCTGCTACCGCATCAAAAAATACGTTGGCGCTTATGCGGCCGTTCTGGATACCGTCGATGCCGTTGTCTTTACAGGCGGGATAGGGGAAAATTCCGTCTTTATGCGCGAGAAGATATGTAACTCCGTGACTCAAATAGGCGTGCAGCTTGACTTGGAAAAGAACAAGGACGCGGTTGCAAAAGAAGCTGAAATAAATACCAAAGACAGTAAGGTCAAAGTATTCGTCATTCCCACAAATGAGCAGGCCGCCATTGCCCACGATACCTATAAGCTTGCCAACGGCAATCAGCCGATTGTCTCAAAGCAAAATCC
>CAZIAN010000432.1:0-4408 GCA_964537355.1 uncultured Pirellulales bacterium
TGGTGATTTTACAGATTATAAATTCCATCCAGACGAGCTGTCGGCGATATTTTTACTTATCATAAGGGTCGTCAGTCTCATCCCAAAAGGATTATCGTGTGTGCCCGCCTGCCATATCGAGACCTTTTCCGCCTGCCATGTTTGGACGGGGCCGACGGTAATGGCTTGTGTCGGAACGCCGGTAACCACGCCGCCGCCGCTGGTTCGGGCATTCTGCATAATAGTAACGGGATGTAAATCCACTACACGAGTTGTGAGCCGGCGATATTCTTCCGGCGTTGGCGGGGCGTCCGTATATTTACCTTCCCGCTTAACCGGGTCGTTGAATGCCCAGTGTTTAACGTCACCCTGACCACCCTGCATAACCACACAGCGGACCCCTTCCCAGCTTTTAATGTACTCTGTCGTATCGGCTTTCGGGAAATGGATATTGGACACGGGCATTTTGAGCTTATCTTCGATCCGATTAAAGCAAAGCTCCATGTCCGCCTTTGCGAAGGACAACGGATGAGAGAACGGTGCTTCGGTGCCGTCAATGTACCATTCATCCATGCCCCAGAAATGAGCGTTGTTGAGATCCAGCTTCAATTCATTTACGAGCCTTGCTACAAGTGGAAGCTGTTCGGTTGGCCCAATTGGCCCACAGATACCCGATGGACTATCAGCCGTAGCTTGCTGCCAGGATGTTATGTATTCAAGGGCTTCAGCCAGGTAAAAATCTTCGAGACTGTCATAGAAGACGACCTTGAAACCTTCTCTGCTCAGGCCGGCCATATCCTCGGCGGTAAGTTTAGCTGCGTCGTTGAGGATTTCGTCATCAAGTGTCGTATAATCCCACCACTGCGCCGCCAACATACTGATTTTTCTTGCCATCGTTACTCTCCTTATACAATATGAACGAGATCTCCAAGCTCGGCCTTAAGTATATTGTCCTGCGGATATGCATGGCCTAAGTGCTGTCTGAATCCTTCGGCAAATTGGGAGTTTATTTCCCGGCCTCTTTCGGCGCCTAACTTTTTCATCGAAATAACATAGTCATCTGTGCCGTGATGTTTCAAAAGCCAGTGTCGCTGGCTTTCGTGGCAGCACAGCATCTTTTCTTTAATATCGATGACGTCACTTACATCGACTATTGTGCCGGGATTGATTTTCGTTCCGAGGTTGTCTTTTCCTTCCACGGGATCCATGTAATAGAGATGCGGTATAGGTTCGAAGGGCTCGGCTCCGGGAGTTTCGATATTCACGACTCCGCAGGCAAAGCAGGCTGTCTGAGCAAGTTTGCTGGCCATTTCATGGTCAACCATATAATCGGTTGGGCTTGTCGTAAGCACGATATTTGGTCGAACCTTTCGTACCAGCTCAATGGCCTTGAGTAGTGTCGGACTGTCGTACATTATGAAGATATCGCTGCTTTCGAGGCAATGGTAGCTGCCGTTTAACATTTTGGCTGATTTAGCGGCTTCAGCCCGGCGAATTTTGCTTATTTCTTCCCGGCTGTACTGAACTGTGCCGCCGTCCCCGGGAGTCATTGTTGCAATGTGAATCTGCCAGCCTTTTTTCTCAAGTAATGCCATTGTGCCCGTACAGAAAAACTCCGCATCGTCGGGATGAGCACCTATACTCAAAACAGTTTTATCACTTGTCATAGTTACACTTTCTAAAAATTCTCGGTTGTTCTATTTACCCATCAAATGGTTGATTATCAATAAATCTAATTCTTCGTAATCCCGCTCAGCTACCAATTTCTCGACCTTGATTTTGTCGAGCTTTTGAACAAGCTTCAAAAGCTCGAGGAAAATCTCTCTGCTGTTAGACAAATGCTTTGTAGCGACATCCGGTTTCTGGGTGCGCATAGCTTTAACGTCCAGTCCAACAAATTCACCGCTGGTTCCGTAGTCATACTGGTCGAGTATGCGCACCTGATTGAAAGCCCTGCGCAAATCGACAGAGCCGAAGGATTTGTCCTCATCGAATTTCAGGCCGTTCTGGTCATTGAGATGAACAGTAAAGAGCTTATCATAAGCAAGGGCAAAGCCCATTTCATCCGAGGGGTCAAGGCCTGCAAGAATCGCATGAGCACTTTCGATATTAACACCGACGCGGTCGGGATCGCTGGTGAGATAGCTCACGGCAATGGCGTGTCCAGTTGTCGGTATGTAGGCCTGGTCCATCGGCTCGTTCGGCTTGGGTTCAATTGCAATCTCGATTTCAGAGTTATAGGCTAACATGTCGTTTATGGCCTCGACAATTCTTTCAACGGCCAGCTTGCTGTCCTTTGCTTCACGGATATATGTCCCTTCGCGGGCAAGCCAGAGAACGATCAGTTTCGTATCAAGGGCGTTGGCGATATCAATCGTCCGCCGGCTCCTGTCTTTGGCATACTGACGGTCCGCCGGGTCGTTCGAGGTGTACGATCCGTCGATTGTTTTCTCATTTTCCCATAAGCGAGGCGCAACAAATTCCGCTGTAAGACCTTCTCCTTCGAGCATGGAATGAACTTCTTTGGCCTTTTTGACTATTTCCGCGGAACTCAGATTATCCATATCGGGGACGGCATCGTCATCGTGAAACTGCACACCGTCAAAGCCGAGCTTTTTATACATTTTTAGTTTTTTACCGAACTCAATACTATTCCTGACTGTCGGGCCAAATGGGTCTCCGCCTTCGTGAATATTCCATGGACCAAATGAAAAACGATATTTTCCGGGCATTTTATTCTCCTTAAAAAAAATATATTTTACTTTCAGAGTAAGGTGATAGCTGACTTCAAACTGTCTTTTATGTAAACATATTTATTATATTATTTGGTTTTATTTACGCTTTGTTCATCAAGTATATCCTGAGCATGGCGGGCGTAGTGGCCGCGGAGGTCATGGGCATATTCGGTCAGAATGTTTTTGCCTATATCTTTGTAATCGCCACAGCGGTATAAAGCTCTTGCCAGAATCAGCTCCCGCAGAGAGAGGTTTCTCGTCAAAGTATCCACAGGCCCCGGCGGCGTCCGATCCATCTCCGAATTGATATCCATAAAAGCATGTCCCATCATTCCGGGCTTTTTAAGAAGTTTCGCTAAAGGCTCCGCAGCACCGGGTTGATTCAGGGTCTCGAGTGCTATCGCTACCGCACGATAGTGCGAAAACTCACTGTCGGCATCGAGCTGCTCTACTTTTTCAAGTATTGGTTGTAATCCCTGCTTGTCGCGAGTTCGGCCTAAAGCAATAATAAGACTGTCGAGCTCACTTAAGCTCGCCCCGAATTGTCCCATACCAGTGTAATTCCAGCCCTTGTCCCAGGGGGTGGATTTTACCGCCTCGATAAGAGTACTCGATCCGTCCGAATGCCCCAACATTCCGAGGACATGTGCATATTTAAGCTTTGCTTTTTCATCTTCGGCAACCTCATAGGCTTTTTTCAATAGCGGCATTGTTTCCTTTAACTGCGCAAGAACTATCTCCAGCCCTTCGAAGTCATTAGGAATACTTTCGACTGCCTTTGCAATTTTTTCTTTTGACATAGGGTAGGAATCTTTTTCCATCTGCAACACTTCCTCAGGCAGAATATCTATCTCTACAAGCTGCTTCTGGAGTTTCTTTATGTCAATCTCTCTAAGGCCCTTGCCGCTCTTTGTCGCCATAGCCGCTGCCATACCTGCGGCATAGCCCTGATTTTGAATGTCCGGCTGCATACGTATGACGGGCATCGCATCACGGTGGGCACTGACGCCAAGCCCCGTAACTAAAATGCCGTCCAGATCCTTTGGCAGAAGGCAGCGATAAGGCACATTTACGAACACTGCTTTTCTGTCGGGCGGTTTTAACATAAACACAGGGTGTATAGTGAACCCATGTGTATCGAAATTACTCCGGGCAATGACAATCGTATCGGGATAAGCTCTATTATTGGAGATGTCGAGCGGTGACATCACAAACTCACCTACAATCCGCCGTCTTTCCCGAGTGTCGGGCAACTGTCCCAGGTCATAGGCATCTTTAAATTTATTCCTGGCGGCAACGAATGCACGCCATACATCTACAACGTCAGTGTCATCAATAAAAGTCCAGTCCGTATTAGTATAACCGGCGCCTAAATTATGCCCGGGAAGTCCCGCCCCCTGGACGGCAATGACTTCGCCGCTGGTAAATTCGCACTTTGCGCCGGCAGCGGCAGCGATGTCGGCATTACCGGTCGAGTCGATAACCACTTTCGCGAGTACCACGCCCCGACCATCGGGTGTTGCAACAACCACGCCTTTGACACGACCATCTTCAACGAAAGCGCCGCAACCGAGCACGCCGAACCAGACTTCCGCGCCGGCCTGATGTAATTTGCGGCGGTACCATTCTTTTTTCAAAACGATATTCCATCCGCCATCTTTATTCTTCCCATTGCCTCCGAAGCCGGCGAGACC
>CAZIAN010000433.1:0-2925 GCA_964537355.1 uncultured Pirellulales bacterium
ATCTTTCAGTTTGGGCTGTCCGATGCGATTCTGCAAATGTGGGCCGGATTTTTATATGAGTTCGACAAGGGCAAACCTTTTACTATGTTTTCCGGCTGTGTTACACCAGATGAAACAACTTTATGGCATCAACTGTTCACCGCAGCTCTGGAATCACATAAAAGCGGCGATACTGTTTCTCTGGAATGATTTGAGAAAGAAGCTGCCTTTATAGTTGAATTTTTAGAGGTTCCTGAAAGCAGAAGGAGTATATGTTTTTATTCAAATTGTCCGGCCGCCGCTTTGGAGCGTGCCAATTGGTCCACCGCAACCGCTATAATAATTATGGCTCCGATGACTATCAACTGAACATTGGTGGAGATGTCCAACAGTGTACATCCGTTCCGCAAAAAGCTTATTAAAAGTGTTCCGATTAAAGTGCCGATTATTGTTCCTCTGCCGCCGGACAAACTGGCGCCACCGATTACTACAGCGGCGATTATATCAAGCTCAAGGGTGACACCAGCCGTAGGCTGCGCGGAGACGGCCCGGCTTGTGGTAATCATTGCGGCTATCCCCACAACCAAGCCGGTTAGAGCATAGATGCGTATCAAACAGGAATCCACGTTCACTCCTGCATGAAAGGCCGCTTCTCTATTTGAGCCGATAGCATAAGTATAGCGTCCCAGCCGGCTGTACTTTAGCAAAAAACCAGCAAGGGCGATAATGAAAGCAAAAATCAAAACGGAAATGGGAATACCGAGGACAACTCCTTCATTAAGGTACTTATAATGGGGAATATTATAAGGTTTTCCGGCATTCATCACGTAAGAAATCCCGCGAAAAGTGCTCATTGTCCCTAATGTTACAATAAAAGGAGGTAGCTTTAGCTTGGTAACTAACAGGCCGTTAAGAGTGCCGCAGGTAATCCCGGTAACGATTCCAACAATGGTGCCAAGAACAAGGGCCGCTCCCTGTGGATTTGTTCCGCCGATTAGAATCATCACCCAGGCTCCGACCATGCCGCTAAGAGCCATCATTGAGCCGACGGAAAGGTCGATTCCGGCGGAAATGATAATTGCCGTCATTCCGACAGCTATAATGCCGTTCACACTTGAGCGGCGCAGTACGTTCAGGAAATTATCCGTAGTCAAAAACGTATCTGGTTTCAAAGCTGAGAGAAAACAGATGATTAATATCAGGCTGCCAAAGGGCAATAACTGTCTTGCCAGTTTACTCATTGAGCGGCCTCCACTGCTGCCAAATGCATAACTTCTTCCTGAGTGGTTTCTTTAGGATTTACGTCTCCAACTAATCGTCCACGGCGCATTACTAAAATTCTGTCGGCTATTCCAAACAGCTCCGGCAATTCAGATGAAATAAACAGTATCGCTTTGCCTTCCTCCGCCAGTTCATTGAGAAGTGAATATACTTCCTTTTTCGCTCCGACGTCTATACCTCGCGTTGGCTCGTCGAAAATCATGAACTTTGATTCGGCCAGTAACCAGCGGGCGATAAGAATTTTCTGTTGATTGCCGCCGGAAAGAGAATCCACCGGTGCTTTAGGTCCCAGCCATTTGATGGAAATACGACTTGCGATATTTGTAACGATTTTGCTTTCCCGGCTGGGTTTGATGATGTTCTTCATACCTATTGCTGCCAGGTTCGGCAAGGTTACATTCCAACTGCAGGGAAGCTCCAGGCACAAGCCGGTGCGCTTGCGGTCTTCGGTTAAAAATGCAATGTGATTGGCTATGGCATCAGTCGGCGAGTTAATCTCCAGGCGGCGTTCATCAAGTTCGATAGTGCCGGAAGTTTTCCTGTCGATGCCAAATAGTGCCTGAGCGACCTGGGTGCGTCCGGCACCAACTAATCCTGCCATTCCAACAATTTCTCCTTTTCGAATATCGAAAGAAATATCCTCTATCCCGTTCTGGGAAGATAGGTTTCTAACCTTAACACGCGTTGCACCGATATTGACATTTCGAGCAGGGAAGAAATCCTTCAATTCTCTTCCGACCATATGATGTACAATTTTGGGGATATCCAGTTCTGCCATTGACCCTGAATGGACCATCCGGCCGTCCCGCAGCACACTTACATCATCGGCCAGTCCGACAATTTCTTCCAGCCGGTGGGAAATATAGATGATGGAAAGTCCCTGTTGACGCAGAGCTTTTACCAACTTGAAAAGCATTGCAGCTTCCGTTTCAGACAATGACGATGTCGGCTCATCCATAACAATGATCGAGGCCTTGCGCATCAGGGCTTTGAGTATCTCAACAATCTGGCAATCCCCCATGGGAAGTTCTTCTACTAAGGTCGTCGGATCAATATTAAAATTAAAGCGTTGTGCAATTTCAGCCGTCTGCTCTATCATCTTTTTGTGGTCCATTATCAAAGGCAGACGCCCCGACAGTTCCATTCCGAGGAAAACATTTTCCGCTACTGTCAAATGTTCCGCCAGGTCCAGTTCCTGATAGATCATCGATATCCCGGCCGCGAGGGCTTCCGAAGGTTTAGAGAGCCTTTGCACCTTCCCGTTGATTTCGATAGTTCCGGCCTCGGGTTGATATACACCTGCCAGGATTTTCATTAACGTTGATTTGCCCGCCCCGTTTTCACCCACAAGGGCATGGACCGTACCCCGGCGGACAGTAAAGCTGACATCGGAAAGGGCCTTGACAGGCCCGAACTGTTTGGAAATTCCACTCATACGCAATGAAGTTTCCGTACCTGACAACCGATTATTAGTGGTGGTTGCTATCATTTCAAATTAAGCAAAGCCTTGATCTTCGGTTCCTCTAAGCGTTCTAAAGTGACCAGCTCAACGCCTGTATCTATTAATTTGGGGACTTCTTTGCCGTTGATTTTGTCAACCAGAGTTTTGACTCCTATATATCCCATTTTATATGGGTCCTGTACGACCAATGAATCAATCACTCC
>CAZIAN010000433.1:3025-4407 GCA_964537355.1 uncultured Pirellulales bacterium
GAACCGGGCATAAACTTTGTAACAATAACCTTGCCTTTTCCATTTAGAATCTTTCCCATCCTCCGGGCCGCAATTACTCCACCCTGATAGTTATTAGTAGCCGCGAACGAGACATACTTGTCCGTATCGATTTCCGAGTCGATGATTACGCAGGGAATGTTTTTGGCGAACATTTCTTCGACCTTGGGAACCAGGGCATTACTGCCGTTGGGCGCCAGGACGACACCCGCGACTTTCAGCGCAATAAAATCTTCGACTATCTGTATTTGCCTTTCCCTGTCGCTCTCAAGCTCAGGGCCGTTCCATGAAATTTCGTAGCCAAATTCATCGCCTGCTTTTTGCGCCCCCATGCGCACGGACTCCCAGAAAACCGACGATGTCCCTTTGGGAATAACAGCGATACGGCGTTCATCCAAGCTGCTTCCTTTGCGGATGATACCAATTATTATAAACACAGCCGCTATTGCAACAAGAGCAATTATGCCTATAGCTTTTTTCATGGCTTGTACTCCTAACTATATCGTATCGTTTCTTTATTTATAACCAGGGATATGTAAACGAATTTTAGCAAAAAACATCACAAACGGAAAGTGTAACATTGTTATCTGCTAAAAAACACAGGTTTGAATTACTCTTATGAGTTTTTGTGGCGTAAGGGGGATATTTTCGTATAATAATACACCGATGAAGGATTTTTCCATGCATCAGAAGATAATTCTAAATATTAAAACTTATTCTCAGCCCGGCAATGTTAATTCATGGAGTTCGATAAATGCAATATACAGCGGATAATATTTTAGTTAAACCAGACATTTTCCCTGATGACCCGGATTTGATTTTGTCTATCACGCCGCAGCAGGCTGGTTGGGAATATATCAGCTTTCAGGCTAGACGGCTTGCCGCCAATCAGAGCTGGTCATTTCAGAGTGGTGAGAATGAGCTGGCTATCGTAAATTTGAGCGGCCGGTATAGCGTTAATTCCAATCGGGGCAAGTGGTCTGGAATTGGCTCGCGCAAAGATGTTTTTGATGGTGCAGCTCACGCTTTATATCTGCCACGTCAAACTAAATTTACAATTATAGCCGAAGAAGCTGGTGAATATGCTGTTACCTGGGTGCCGACCGATGAAGATCATGAACCATGGCTTATTAAGCCTGAGGATGTGGATATATCAATTCGAGGCGGTGATAACGTCAGTCGTCAGATTAATGATTTGCTGCCTTCGAACTCACCGGTGCATCGCCTGGTACTCGTTGAGGTTTATACTCCCAGCGGCAACTGGAGCAGCTATCCACCTCACAAGCATGATATCCATCTGGAAGATGATCAGGGTAATCTGGTCGAAGCAGACCTGGAGGAAGTATATTTTTATAAAATTGATA
>CAZIAN010000434.1:0-4405 GCA_964537355.1 uncultured Pirellulales bacterium
CGACACAGAAAATTGTCAAAAAATATGAGTCTGTGCTAACATTGCAGAGGTCGACTGACTGTGGGAAACAAGAAAAGAAAGCTAAACAAAGGCGTTACTGGCATTACGCTGAGTCCTAGCATCTTTAGGTGTCTGCAACGGCTTCCTGCTTACTTCGTTAATGCCAAATCCCCATTTTCAGGGCTGTCAAGGCTATTTTTCATAGGACGAACCAAGGATAATAGTTCCTGTAAAGTTAGCACAGACTCAAAAATATCAGTATTTTTGCAAATAATCGGTTTTTTTAGGACTCGATATAGACAAAATCAACATTTGCGGTGTCAAAATGGTAAGTGTGCCAAGGTAAGCTGTTGCGAATCAGCTGGACAATCCAGCCTGGTCAAAGGTTATGGCAGCATATTGTGACACTCCTCAATCGAAAGAGAGGAGAAACGGATAATACAAAGTATTCCTAAATAATAGGGCTTTACGTCTACTCGACCAAGATGTCACCTGGAAATCAGGTTGTTTCCAAGTTCCGGAAAGAGGTTACTTTTCGAAGAATTTTGACATCTGGTAATGTTAGTAGAAGTACTATGTTTTGATTCCTGTAATCATAGATTTTGTCGGTAGGGACTTGGCCCGAGCGACGAGAGTTCATCGGTCATTTCCTTCACTACTTTCGCAAATTTCGGGCCTTCCGATGCCGCGATATGCTCCAGCCGGAATCGCTCCTGTTCCAGGCCAAAGTCCTCCAATATTAGTTCTATCGCCTCTGTTCTGTTTTGGGCCTTGCGGATTCCCTCACGGGAGCGGCAGTTCCCCGGATGGCACCCACATAGAAGAACACCATCCGCTCCCTGGGTTAGAGCATCTATGATTATATTGGGATGGATCATGCCTGAGCATACTGTTCGGATGATTCGGACACCTGCGGGATACTGAATTCCCGCAGAACCAGCAGCATCAGCTCCGGGATATGCGCATCTATTACAACAGAAGCTGATAATAACAGGCTCATTATCAATACTTTCCAGTGCTGCCTTGACCATCTCTGAGAAATACTCTAGCTTGTAATTTTTGACTTCAATTCCTTTCTTGGGACAAGTCGACATGCAAATTCCACATCCTATACACGTACGTTCACTGACTTCCACAACCTTCTTGATCTCACCAAGCAGCATAAACTCAAGCAAGGTAATCGATCGAGTAGGGCAAGGTTCGACGCAGTATGCACAGCCATCACAGTTCTTATCTATGACATTAGAGATCGTCGGTGGCCTGCTCATGGAATCAGAGGAAATAATACAAGCAGCTCTTGAAGCAGCAGCTTCTCCCTCAATGACTGCTTGTTCTATCGTTAACTTAGCTCTTGCAGATCCACAGTTGAATACACCTGCAGTGTCAAAATCCAACAGATTCATGACTCCCTCAGTGCTAATATAGAAACCATCCTCTCCTTTTTGTAGTGCAAGGGCCTCTTCGAATCCAGCATGTTCACTTTTATTTTCGACGTCTAACACGGTCGCTATTACAATTGCCCCTACCTCTACTTTTGCTGTTTCTCCATCTCGAACCAATTGAACTTTAAAATCGCCCATGCAACCTTCAACAGATGCTATCCGGGTTTGAGTGTGTATATGAATCATCTTTTCAATCAAGCATTGATCCACAAGATTTACCACGATTGGATGTTCGTTGCCTGATTTATCAGCTAAATCTCCGTTCAGTTCTACAAGTTCAACCTGAAAGCCCATTTCTGCCAACTTCGCTGCACAAGCCAAACCTGCCGCTGAGCCGCCTACAACTAAACATTTCTGATTGATTGGGATTCTTAATTCTTCTATAGGCTCAAGTTGTCGGGCGCGAGCAACACCCATCTTCATCAATATCTTGGCCTTTTTCGTTGCTATTGTCACATCATCTGAATGCACGCGAGCGCACTGATTGTGCAGGTTCACAATCTCCAGTAGATAACGATTCAGACCCGCGCTCTCGGCATGACGCTGAAACAGATATTCGTGCATAATCGGCGAAGGCCCTGCCAACACCAGGCGGTTGAAACCCCCAGTTCTCAACAACTCCGTAATCTTCGAGCCGTCGTATGAACAGGGAGTCACCTCTACACACTCTACGCCGGAAAGAGATATAGTGTATTCATAAAGCTCGTCAAGATTAAAAACCTCTGAGACACTCGCATCCCCTCGATCGATTACAACAGCGATCTTTGGCTCGTCTGTAGTATTTATTGGGAGAAACTTGCTCTCCGTGGGCATCACCGACTCACTACCTCTAAATGGAGCCAGAAGAGCTGCTGCGTTGGCGGCAGCCGCACATGCCTCTACGACCAATTCTCCTATCTCCTTAAATTCTTGTGTTGTATTACAGACGAATACCCCAGCACGACAAGTACGGTACAGATGCCCGCTTTGTGAAGATCTTTTAACATATCCTTTATCATCTAACTCCAGGCCAATTTGATCCAGCGATTTACTAATTTCTATCTCCGGTCCCCCTGCAATTATTAATGCACCAACAGTGAGTTCGATAGTCTGTGTGCATCCCTTCATACTGGCCTTTTCTATCAAAACCTGGACTTCAAAATTCCCCGGCTCACCATCGAACGACAACACCTTTGAAGAAGTAAGTATCGTAGAATTTGGATTGCTGGTAAGTTCGATCATCAAAGGCTGTAAGGCACATGCGGCATATTCGTCAGGAGGAAACAACCGGTCTATTATCTTCGTCTTTCCACTAATACAGGTTCCCTCCTCCAACAAATATACTTTGAATCTTTGCTGGAGCAGTTCAACAGCTGCACGCATTCCAGTGATTCCACCTCCTATAACCAGTATCGAATCCTTCATAATTTCTCACCTTATCCTGGGGTGGCTATCAGCTTCCGTCGTACATCCAGCCAAGACTACAAACTAACAGATGTCAGCGCGTTGTACTACTATCATCATGATAGCCTGCCCTTTTTTATTCGGTATCATATAACTTTTTTGTGCATAAGAATAACAGACATAATTTATCATTTTTCGCTCAGATCATATCCGTCGTTAAGCGTATTCATGAACACAATAATATCATCAATTTCCTGTTCGGTAAGACCAAGATCTCCCAGTTCTTCGTGATTGACATTCATACGAACCTCTGGAGTTGGCCATGGTCCGACATCCCTTGTATTATAGAAAACGACAACTTGGCGAAGATTTTTGAAAATACCGTTATGAAGATATGGTGCGGTCTTTGCCACATTCCGGAGAGATGGGACCTTGAACTTTCCATTCTCTGAAGGCTTGTTAAGTATACCGCCAAGCCCCAAGTCAACAAAATAAACGCCATTGGGATTGAGATTATTTGGCAAATAATAGAAAGGATTTTCAGGGTTACGGGGTACACCAATGTTGTCATAAGTAAAATCTGTAAATAATGGTGGAGTCCCATCGGCGCCCGGTTGACTCGGGTGGCACGCAGCACAGTTACCCTTTTCTTCATCTTCGAATAACTCAAGCCCTCTTCGTTCCTGTTCGGTAAATGCCACTTTTCCTGCGATGTACAGATCATATTTCGAACTGAACTGGTTAAGCTCACTGGATTTCTCATAAGCCGCGATGGCCTCAGCGACCATATCAAAAGCTTTGTTGGGATCGTAGAATGAAGACTTCCCAAAAACCTCCATAAAAAGTTCGGCGTATTCTGATTTACGCACCTTCTCGACCACGACTTTCGCGTCCGGATTTGCCATTTCCAAGGGATTAAGGAAAGGACCTTTTGCCTGCTCAATGAGGTCTGCTGCACGCCCATCCCAAAACTGGCCCCCGACGTAAAGCCCTTCTTCGGCATCGTAATGAAATGTTGGGCTAAAGGCAGCATAGGCTGCGGGAAGGTCGTTTCGATTTCCAAAGCGGTCTTTATAGACACCTTGAGAAACAGGATAATCTGAATTTGGTTGACCAAAACCAATTTCTGGAGAGTGGCAATCGGCACAAGCCTGCCCGACAGGTGTTGATAGGTTCTTATCGAAGAATAGCTTTTTCCCAAGCGTTTTTTTCTGTGTTAGCGTTCTTCCTGTCAGGGATGCTTTTATGGTTCCGACATCAGATAATCCTTGTGGATCTCGAGGAAATGAATCTGCGATTACTACAGATATCCCAAAATATATGATACATGGAATTAAACGTTGCATATTACACCTCATAGTAATACGGTCGTACATTATCTGGTTCTTGCTACGGCCGATCCATTGTCATCATAATAGCAAATCCAATAATAAAGTACAGATACTTGTCTTTCATGCTGACTTTGTTCCTTTTTATAGTATTGTATTCTTTGGGGGAGTGATTCATACATTTCATTCTCGCCATAGTAGGGTCGAGGACTGGCGCGTTGGTTTAGGTCGAATTTTGTTTTCACCGTTTAC
>CAZIAN010000435.1:0-1840 GCA_964537355.1 uncultured Pirellulales bacterium
TTATGTGTTAGTGTTTTGACCCACTCCTTTTTAGGCGTCCCCTCCGGTTGATATGACCTCCCATTAACGGTATCCATCATCCAGAAATAACCGGTAACCCTAAACTGGCTGCCTCGGTTGGTAGTTGGTTCCGGTACTGAATCGATTGCTGTCCCAAAGGGAAGATTTTGAGAAAACTGCCAAAGAATTGCCATGTCCGGTGTTTTCAATGGATCGGAGGGGCAGTAAAAGGTTTTTCTATCGCCGCCGGTTGCCATAATATAGTCGGTAGTGCTGTAAGCGATGTCCCACATCCAGTTTCCGCTTTCGTTGAGCGGGAGTCGGTTGTCATTCTCAGAGCCGTACAGATGCAAGCTAATCCCGATTTGTTTGAGGTTATTTGAGCAGGTGATTTTCTTGGCTTGTTCCCTCGCCATTTGCAGGGCAGGCATTAATATCGCCATTAAAAGAGCGATGACAGCTATTACCACAAGTAGTTCTATTAAGGTAAATCCTCTTTTTAAATTATTCATTGTGGTTCTGTCCTTTCCATAATTCGTGGATATACACAATCACATCACAATGTCCACCCTTGTCGATATGGCGGATTGATATATTGATTCGCCTCATCGCAGTTGGTAAATCGCATATTCTCACTGTCCCATTTCAGCTTTTGTCCCAACATCTTCGTTGCAATAATACCCAACTGTGTTAACTCCGTCAAAGGTCCCCCGTAATCGAAATTCGACCCTGCCGGCCTGTTGTTTTTAATAGCCTCCAGCCAGTCCTGATGATGCTCCTTTACACGTGGGATTGTCTGCTCAGGACGTTTGTACGCTTTCATCTTTGCCTCAGGGATTAGCCTTACGCCATTGGCCCCGTGTGAGCCATACATAATCTTGCCCTTATCACCTATTACTATAGCCCCTGTGCCAGGCACCTTTCGTCCTTCTTCCAGTTCCTTCGGACGCGGCAGCATTTCTACACCATCATGCCAGACGAGTTTAACGGGACCTCGTTTGTCGTTTGCCGGGAACTTGAATGTTATAATAGAACCTGCAGGAAACGTATCGGCATGCTTTTTAGGATCATAATCTTTGGCTTCGGCTTGGATAGTTTTCGGTGCTCCCAGATCCAGCGCCCAAAAAACAGGATCAACAACGTGGCATACCCAGTCACCGATTACGCCTGAACCGAAAGGCATCCAGCCTCGCCAACTGCCGGGCAGATACATTGGGTTATATTGACGATACTTGGCCGGCCCGAGCCACAAATCCCAATCCAGTTCGGATGGAACCTCATGCTTCTCGTTACACCTGCTCAACTGGCTGATTTTGCTGTAGTTCGAACCGCAAGCTGTGTGAATAGTGTGGACGTTGCCGATCGCCCCGTCCCAAATCCACTCGCAAAATAAACGAATGTGGTCAAAGGAATGTCCCTGGTTACCTAATTGTGTGATTACTTTATGTTTGCGGGCTGCTTCCATAAGCTCACGAATCTCATAGATAGAATGAGCTAATGGTTTTTCGCAATAAAGATGTTTTCCTCTTCTGATTGCGTCCATACATGCCACGGCATGTGTATGGTCCGGCGTGGAAACCACTACTGCATCTATTTGATTATCCATTTCATCCAGCATCTTGCGAAAGTTAGTATAACGTTTGGCTCTGGGATGACTCTCGAATGCCTTACCGGCCCGTCGTGTATCCACATCGCACAACGCAACAATATTTTCTCCTTGAACACCGTTCAGATTGGCTCCGCCACGCCCGCTAATACCGATACATGCGATATTGAGCTTATCATTCGCAGCGGCATAGGCCCTGCCGCCGAGAACGTGGCGGGGAACGATAGTAAACGC
>CAZIAN010000435.1:1940-4398 GCA_964537355.1 uncultured Pirellulales bacterium
TCGGAAAGATGTTCTACCATACGCTGTCGCCATTTTAGTAGGATGCTTTTATGAGATGATTCTTCCGCAAGGTCATACAACTCGCCGGGATCTTTTATCAAATCAAAGAGTTGTTCTCTGCCGTCATAAGCATAATAAATAAACTTGAACCTGCCGTCGGTCAGTGCGTTCCAGTGGTCTTTGTTGTAGCACATCGAATGTTCCAGGTCGATGAACTGACGCCAGCTTTTAGTATTTCCGCGAACCAGTTCGAGCATGTTCTTTCCATCAAGATGATTCGGAACAGGCGCTCCTGCCGCATCGAGAAATGTAGGCAGTACGTCCCGCAGTTCCACCGGTTGAGTTAGCTTTTTACCTCGCTGATGGTCCATCCCCATGCTCTTAGGCCAGCGCAGCAGCATGGGAATCCTGGCGGAAGCTTCGTAGGCGTAGGTCTTCCGCCAAAGATGATGGTCGCCGAGCATATCGCCATGGTCGGAGAAAAATATGATAAGAGTATTGTCATATATATCACGTTTTTTCAGGATTTCAAGGATTCGACCGATCTGTTCGTCAATGAATGTAATCGAAGCGTAGTAACCCCGGCGGGATTTTTTCGCCTGCTTAATGCCTAAGTCACCATGCCAGAGGCTCGGATTCGGCGGGTTCTTGTGCTCGGCGTACATATCGGCCCAGTCACCAACGTAAGGTTTTGGCATTTCATCTTCACTATACATATCCATAAATCGCTTCGGCGGATCATAAGGGCTGTGCGGCCGGGCGAATGAAACTTTCAGCAGAAATGGTTTTGAACGATTATATTTTTCAATGAAATCAACGGCTCTGTCCGCCGTCCACTTCGTCGGATGCAGGTATTCAGGCAGGGCGTATGTTTTGGCTCTGTAGTCGTTCCAGCCGATGCCGGTTGCATCCGGATCAAGCTCAGGTACCTGCTGTTTGAACCAGAGGCGATAATCACTGACAAATCCCGGTGTTTCGGACCGGCCGGACTCATCGAGCAGTATCCCGTTGTACCCGCGAAGTTTCCTTTGCGGATACCAGTGCATCTTGCCGATACCGAATAAATAGTAGCCTGCATCTCGAATGGCCTGGGGCAATTCGAATGGATACTTGTCTGCAACCCGCCCATAGCCGATCATGCCGTGGTGCCATGGTGACAATCCCGTTAGAAGTGCACTGCGGGCCGGTGTACAGCTTGGTGTTGAGCTGTACGCATTCGGAAAAAGGACCCCGTCCTCTGCGATGGAATCTAAATGAGGTGTTTTTATGATTTTATTACCGGCGCATCTCAGGCAGTCGCCCCGGTGCTGGTCGGTCATAAGATACAGGATATTGGGCTGTTGATTTCTCTTAGGAGCAGCAAAGCTCTTATTGGCAATGAGATTAATGCCTGCCGAGGCCAAAGCCGTACTTTTGAGAAAATCCCTGCGTGTTATTTCGGATGAGTTACACTGATTCATATCGACCTCCTGTTTTTGGCTGTGATTTCAATACCGGCATTGCGATTTCAGCCGGTAGTATCAGCTTAAGATTATAAAGCTAATATGTATTTTATTCAAGCTGATATTGTCGAGAGCACAAAGTACTTGTAATAGTATCCAATAAAAATATAATAAGCAGTTAACGAAAAGCGGGACAGACTCCGCAATAAGCAATCACCAAAAATAACGAAAAGGAGAATTAAGAATGGATAAACAAATTAGTATTATGCCTTGTCTGGATATGCAGAATGGCCGTGTTGTTAAAGGAGTTCATTTTGTGGATATTCGTGATGCCGGCGATCCTGTAGAATGCGCAAAGGCCTATTGTCAGGCCGGAGCGGACGAACTTGCTCTTCTGGACATAACGGCTACTGTCGAGAATCGGGCTACTATGCTCGATGTTGTCAGTAGAGTTGCTGAAGCGACAACAATTCCTTTTACTGTTGGAGGTGGTATTCGTGATGTTGCTTCTGCGGCGGCGGTAATAGAAGCAGGAGCTGATAAAGTGTCGGTAAGCAGCGCCGCTTTCAGAAATCCCCAGGTTATATCGCAGATGATTACAGAGTTCGGTGCAGAGAAAGTAACCGTCGCAATAGATGTTGACCAGAACGAATCATTACCGTCCGGCTATGAAGTCTATATCGACGGTGGTCGAACTGCCACAGGTGCCGATGCCATCGAATGGGCCATGAAAGTTGACGGTTTTGGAGTTCCTGTAATATTGCCGACCAGTAAAGCAGGAGACGGCGCCAAGACAGGCTTTGACCTTCCCGTCATTAAAGCGATGGCCGATGCCTGTTCAGCCACAATCGTTGCCTCAGGAGGAGCCGGCAAACTGGAACATTTCTACGATGCGGTGGAAGCTGGAGCAACTGTTCTTCTTGCAGCTTCGGTGTTCCATTTCCATGTCATCGATATAGGTGAATTGAAAGAATATCTGCGGAGTCGCGGCTTGAACGTAAAATAATTGTTTAGTT
>CAZIAN010000436.1:0-2122 GCA_964537355.1 uncultured Pirellulales bacterium
GAGGGAGTGTGGGGCAAGTGGAGTCCAATATGGAAATTCAAATGGCAAGGCCCGAGAATACCCATAAATCTCAATCATCATATACAAGACCAGAATATAACTATCTCCTGGCAGCCCAATCCACAGGGAACAAAGCCAATGCGGTATGAAGTCTATGGCAGCAATGAACGAGGTTTCACTCCGAGCAAGACGAGATATGAAGTAATGGGTCTTGGGATGCAGCCAGGCAACCTGCTTTGCACAACAACTGAAACGAAACTGCTAGTAGTATCTCCCGAGGCCTCGAAACCAGCGATGAATTGCTCATTTTACCGCGTGGTTGCTGTAGATGAGAATGGAGTTGTAAGCGGACCTTCCGAGCTTTTGGAACTTCCTCATCCCTTTATCTATTCAAAGCCCGTTACGAAGGCCAAAATTGACAAACCCTATCGTTACCAGGTAAAGACGCTGAATTGTATCGGAGACTTGCAATTCCGCTATGCTGAACCCAATATGGACTTCTGGGAGGAAGAAGGATACGAGTTTGAACTTACCCAAAAACCAGCCTGGCTTAATATAGACAAAAGCACAGGCCTGATTACAGGAACGCCGGGCTTAAATGATAAAAGAACTCACCGTGTTACTGTGGTCTGTCATCGAAAATTTCCGCGTGAGCTTAAATCCGGAGACTACCGCTCTTCCTCTTTTTTGAAAAACAGCCCACGCTTTAGCGCCAAGCATCAACAAAGTTTTGATTTGAACGTCCAGTAGCAATCAATTGGGAAACCACTTCACAAAAGAATTCTTGAGCACATGCAACACCTGTAATAAGATACGTTGATAGTATTTCAACTCATTAAGTTTTTTAGAGGATATTTATGACCTCAAAAGAGCGTGTACATCTAGCGCTGCAGAGAAAATCTACAGACCGCGTTCCGATTTTCATGTGGTTCCATCCCCAAACCACTAAAAGACTGGCCGGACTTTTGGAAATCCCGATAAAATACGTGTCTCTGGTTATGGGCGACGATATCCGTCAGGCCTGGGTGAGCAACAATCATGCAATGGAGGGGATTGTACACGAGCAAGATGGCGACTCGCATGTAGATGACTGGGGCATAGAGTGGACTCGTATCGACGGTTTCAATCAAATCTCCAAATACCCTCTGGCCGATGCCGATGAGAAGCAGCTTCTACAGTATAAGTTTCCATTAGACCGAATTGATTCCCTCGTGGACCTGATGAAGCCGGTTATGGAACTTAAAGACGACTACTTCGTAGGCTGTGACGTCTCCCCCAATGTTTTTGAAATGTACTGGCGGGTGCGCGGTATGGAAAAGACCTTGTTGGAACTCGCACAAAATCCCGAACTGACACAAAAAATGTTAGAGCGCTCTACAGAATTTTCCATCGAACTTTCCGAGGCAGCCTGTCGGCGATTCGAACTGGACTGGCTTTGGCTGGGTGACGATGCCGCCGGCCAGCAGTCAATGCTGATGAGCCCGGATACATGGCGGCAAATGGTAAAACCTTTGCTGAAACAGAATGCCGAGGTAGGCAAAAAGCACGGTATTTACGTGGCGTTCCATTCCTGCGGCGCTATCCGGCCTATCATCGGAGACCTGATTGAAATCGGCGTAGATGTATTGAATCCTATTCAGTGCAATTGTCCCGGTATGAATCCTCTGGAATTAAAAAAGGAGTTCGGCAGGGACCTTGCTTTCATGGGCGGCGTTGACACCCAGGGCGTTTTACCTAACGGCACAGCCCATCAGGTGCGCAAAGCGACAGCAGAACTGCTCGAAGGAATGACCGCCGACGGCGGAGGTTACATCTTTGCCGCTTCCCACACCGTTCCTCCCGAAACTCCGGATGACAACATATTTGCTATGTACGATGAAGCGAGTATCACTAAAGAAGAGATTTTTGACAATGCGGCCCAGCTCCGAAATTCTTTACGGCAGTCTAAGCTCGATTAGACCGGCAATGCTGACTATGAAAATATCGCTCAAGAAGATAAAGGGAAATTGAAAATGAGAACCGGAATAAATTGTTTTATAACCATAGTAATTATATTAGCGATATGGCCGGGACTGGCAGCAAGTGCAGCGATGGAATCCCTGTTAGTCATAGAACCGGGCAA
>CAZIAN010000436.1:2222-4392 GCA_964537355.1 uncultured Pirellulales bacterium
GTCCAGTTACGAAGCGGCCGGCTAATCCTGCCCGTTGCCTGGCATCAGGGTCCGGGGCAGGCTCGGGACACGGCCGGTGTGATTATGTGCTATCTGTCCGACGACAACGGCAAGACCTGGCGACGAAGTAAAGACTCGTTCAAAGGTTATGCACCCGACGGACAGCGCATTACTGTCCAGGAACCCGGCGTGATTGAATTGAAAGACGGGCGATTGATGATGTACATGCGTACCAATGCAGGCAGCCAATATATCTGCTACTCTCAGGATGGCGGCGAAACTTGGTCAAAAGCAATGCCGTCAAATCTGGCTTCACCTTTAAGCCCCGCTTCAATCAAGCGCATACCCTGGACAGGCGATCTGCTCTGCATCTGGAACGATCATTCCGGAGTCCACAGCTACCCAAAGGGCCGCCGCACGCCGCTGTGCCTGGCCATCAGCAAAGATGAAGGGAAAACATGGAACAGATCCAGGATTATTGAGGGAAATCCAGATGGCTGGTATTGCTATACGGCGATAACATTCGTGAAGGACCGAGTGCTTCTGGCCTATTGCGCAGGAGACAAAAAAATCGGCGGTTTGAATCGACTAAAAGTCCTGGCAATATCGAAAGACTGGCTGACTACTTTCCACAATACTCATGATATGCCGCCAAGGATTGGTTTTTACCTGGCCGGGACAATTGTTGCCAGCTCATTATGTTTTGTCAAAGACCAAAAACTTGGAGCCTTGAAAGGTGGATTTCAATCTTTCAGCACTAACCGGCCCGCCACTGCCGAGGAATGGGAGAAAAGGAAAATCGAATTGCGCAAAACGTTGTGGAAATTGCTCGGTGATATTCCTCCTTTATTTACCCCTGAGGTAACAATCAAAAAAAGAGAAGTAAAAGACGGTTACACGCTTGAGCGATTTACTTTTGACAACGGCGTGGGTGATACGGTGTATGGATACATTCTGATTCCGGACAATCATATAGGTCGTGGACCGGCTATACTTTATAATCACTATCACGGCGGCAAATACAAACAGGGCAAAGAAGAGGTAATTACCAAAGCTTTTTCAAAGCTGGATTTTGCAACAGGGGAGGAACTGGCGAGAAAAGGCTATATTGTTCAAGCTATCGATGCTTACGCATTCGGTGAGCGCCGCTTTCAGGGACCGGCCGGCAAGAAGGAAGAAGGCGGCCAAACCGAATCTTCTCTATTCAAGACCTTCCTGTGGGAGGGCGGAACTTTATGGGGCATGATGGTTCGTGATGATATTTTGGCACTGAACTATCTAATCTCACGACCGGAAGTCGATCCCAACCGTATCGCCGCTATGGGCATGAGTATGGGTTCCACACGAACCTGGTGGCTTGCCGCGCTGGATGAACGCATCAAGGTCGCTATAAGCGTGGCATGTTTGACCAGGTATCAGAATCTAATTGCCCAGGGCAAGGTTCATGCTCATGGAATATACTATTATGTACCAAATATGTTAAAAGAACATATCGACACAGAATCGGTGATTGGCTTGATTGTACCCCGGCCACACCTGACGTTAACCGGTGACAAGGACGAGGGCTCCCCGGCTAACGGTGTTAAAATAATAAACGACTTCCAGAAACATCTTTACAATTGTTACGGAAAAAACCAGAACTTTCGCGGGATTTTGTACCCCGGCGTCGGTCACACATACACACCCGAAATGTGGGAAGTGACATTACGCTGGCTAAAAAAGCATCTATAAAAATATCTCAGTTATCAAGAACAACCCATTTTTAAGGACAACAACATTATGAAAACAGCTTCTAAAACAAAATACGAACATATCAAAGCAGGTGCTAATCATATCAGAGTGCTTGTCGGCGTCGGAATTCTGATTGCAGGTTTCATAATTTTTTCCGGGCAAAGCTGGGGCGCTGCGACAAGCACAGCAAAGATAGTTACTTATCCTGCCCCGGCCGGGGAAGTCTCATCGAACGACTATCAAATACAAGTAGGAGACCGGAAGATTGATACATACATGGCCAGTGTTCTCGATCCACCATTTGCGGGAAAGAGATGGGACTTTGGAGGTCCATATTCGTTCGCTAATTTTGACATGTCCGGTACTGTAACGGTTCGCATTGAGTCCAAACGGTCACTTCGGAATGTGGTAATCCGGCCGCAGTCATACGGTATCAAGC
>CAZIAN010000437.1:0-1671 GCA_964537355.1 uncultured Pirellulales bacterium
CGGGGATCGGGTCCAAATGGATCGGTTCATGAAGGCATGCTCGGCTTGTCAGGCGTTCGGGTGCCCGGACAGGCGTTGGGTGAGTTCGTAAAGACCGGAGAAAACGAGTATTACTTTACCGTGATCTGTCATGCCGCCGGGGCCATTCCGGAAGAAAATTTACACGCTCAGCTAAAATGGGTCTGGTACTGGATCGGAACGGCGTCGATCAGTGAGGATGGCACGCTGGTAAAGGATGGAATGTGGCAGTTCTATAACTCGATAGACGTTTCGGTAGACGATACGGCACCTGCGATTCTGGACAAAGATGCCGATGATGATGGCTTCCCCGATGAAGGTGCCGTGCCTCTGTTGTGCGGCCCGTGGCCGATGGAATCGAAACGTGTGCAATTGCAGGCTCCGGCCGTAAAAGAAGACGCAGATTTTTACTATTAATCGTAATGACTCAAGACTGAGATAGAAAGGAGAAAGAAAATGAAAAAGCAAGTTATAACGCGATACCTGCTGAGTGCTGTAGTGTCTATGATAATCCTTTGTGCTAACGCTTGGGCTGGCCAGTTCTTTTTTGATGATTTCAGCGACGGGGATCCCGCAGACGGCTCACCGGTGAACTGGCTGCCTACCTTGGGTGTGGACGCCACGGGATACACTTTGACGCCCGAGGGACTCAAAGTCGCCGGAACAGGGGCGGCGGACCAGGACGGCACGTCCTACATTTATCGTGATGTATCTCTCAGGGTGCAGATCAAGAGAACATCAAACCATACCGATGGTGAGTGGGTATCGGGATTAACTGCCCGATGGAATGAGGGAGGACCCGGCGGTTATTGGATAGAGGTCAGGCCTCCCAACCGGTTCTGGCTCGGGCACAGGGATCGCTATGTGTTGCGTACCGCAAGTCTCCCATTCAATGTGGATGAGCAGGAATTTATCATCCGCGTGGATGCCGTCGGCGATCAGATCAAATGCTGGTGCTGGCCGGCCGATGAGCCCATGCCCGACGAGCCGCAGATCACCCTCGTCGAAGATGTCGTGCCTGACGGGATGTTCGGACTTTATGCCGGGACCCAAGGCGGGCAAGCCATTTATCGCTGGGCGGAAGCGGCTACGCTGGAGGTGCTGATCGTTGACTTCAACGGCGACGGGAAGGTTGATATTAACGATCTTCTCAGACTCATCGAGCACTGGGGGCAAGATGATCCAATATGTGACATTGCCCCTCATCCGTTTGGGGATGGTATTGTGGATGTTCAGGACCTGGAGCTTCTGATGGGCTGCTGGGGGCAACCTGTTGATGATCCCACGCTGATCGCACACTGGGCTTTGGACGAAACGGAGGGCTCCATCGCTTACGACAGTGCCGGTAGCAACGATGCCTTTGTCATGGGTGATCCCCTCTGGCTGCCGAGTGGTGGGCAGGTGGACGGTACTCTGCAGTTGGATGGCGTAGATGACTGTATCATTACCGGCTCCATAGGGAATCCGGCAGAGGGAGCTTTAAGTGTTTTTGTATGGGTCAGGGTCGGTATTCCAGGCCAAGCCGTTTTGTCGCAAACGGGTGGGGAGAACTGGCTCTGCACGGATCCATCAGAGGGAAACTTAATGACCGAGCTGAGAAGTGCCGACCGAGATGGCTGCTCGCTCATCTCAGAGGCGGCCATAACCGATGGT
>CAZIAN010000437.1:1681-4387 GCA_964537355.1 uncultured Pirellulales bacterium
ACTGGCACCGGATAGGCCTTGTGTGGGATGGTTCACACAGAACACTCTACGTTGACGACGTTACAGTAGCTGAAGACACACAGGATAGTCTGAAAGGGTCAGAAAGCGGTCTGTATATTGGCAGTGGCAAGGGTATGGAATCTGGAACTTACTGGTCCGGCCTGATTGATGATGTTCGCATCTATAACCGGGCAATAAGACCATAAAAGATTGAAGCACTGGCGCTTTAGGAGACTAAAAGAATCAGAACAATAAAAATTCAAAAGGCTGGCAGTTTGAGCTAATGCCAGCCCTTTTTAATTTCAAAAGAATTATATAATTGACACATCGCTTTCTCACCGTCTACTTAATCCGATATCACACTTAAAATTTTCAAAAAATCTTTCTATCTTCGCAAAAATCGACATTTATTCGGACACGGTATTGGCAAAATCAACATTTGTGGAGACATTTTGGTGACAAGATGTCACCTGAAAATTGCGGTGTCTTTTTGCTCCTGAAAGAGGAAAACTCAGAATAGATAATTTGGTCTTGTGACAGAATGGACTACTTTAACTTTCTTTGAGTATAGAGCCAGAAGTATGTTCGCTAGAAAACAACATGGCTGACAAAACCTTATACCAGCCACAAGCAAAACAGCAGGCTCATACCCAAGCCAAAATAAAAAATGTTCTCAAATCGAGACCTTTGTCATCCTATGGGTATAGCCAGGTTCATAGAACTTTAGCCCTGTAATATTACCGGAACGATCACGAATGAATTCAATAGATAGCTGGCTATCATACTGGAAGTACCATCTTCCTCCCTCCCTAGGAGGATCCTCGAGTTCAAAGATGAATAGACCGGAGATATCAAATCCAAGGTGCTCATTGTGGATAAGGATAGTGAACTCCTCACCCCTCGAAGCCGCAGATTCTGAAATATAAGTGCCAAGATAGGCTTGGTACTTCTCAACTATTTCTGGGGGAGGCAAATATTCAGGATTAACAAGAAGTCTGTCAATATCTGTCTCAAGCCTTACGCCTGTAACCTGACCTCTTGATTGCGTGAAATAGAAAATCATCATGTCGTGTTCTGGGAATGCCCAGGCCCACGTACCGTCTGAACCGCTGTGGCCGAAAACCTGCAACTGCCCATCTGAAGATATATTGAGAACTGACATCTGACCATAATAGACCTCTGTGAATGGAAAGCCGGTCACTGCCGGCGTGTCAGAACCAAGGCTTGTCATAATGGAAAACGGCATAAGGACTCGATCGACAGCATCCTCTGATAGAATTCTATCTCCATTATAAGTCCCGCCATTCATAAGCATGGATATGAATTTGGCATAGTCCATTGGCGTGCTGTATAGGCTCTGCGAGCCCCAGGCAAATGGATAGAATGGCTCTCCCGGCACCCACCACTTTTCCCATGATCCCGGTGTTGCTATATAGAGGCTGGCAAACCTGTCCAAAGGAGCCTCCGGTTCAGTGACATAAAAAGTATCGTTCATATCAAGAGGATACAGTAGTCTTTCTCTTACAAATCTGTCCAGGGTAACACCCGAGACAACCTCAATAACTGCACCCAATGCTTCTGACCCAGCATCGCTGTACCAGAATTTGCTTCTGGGCGTGAATTCAGGTCCTTTCTCGCCGATTGAATTTCCAATTGAATAGAGATCATCAAATTCGTCAAGGCTCGTTAATGTTGACGTGGGCAGGCCGCTTCGATGCGTGAGGAGCTGTTCGATTGTAATGCCACCGGATTTACTATTGTTAAAGCCGGGCAGATACTGTGAGACCGTATCATCAAGGCTTAATCTACCTTCATCAATCAGTATCTGGGCACTTACTCCAGTAAGCATCTTCGTCATCGACCTGATGTTAAATATAGTGTTGGGCTCCATCGGCTTTAGCTCTTCACGATCCATCCATAGGCCTCGTGCATCATTATATGTCCGCTCTTCATTATGAGAAACTCAGCACCGACAATATAATCGTCTTCAACATATCCATGGATAGTGGCTGAGAACTCTTCGATTGTATCCGCAGGTATTCCGTGGATTTCAGGATCAGCTTGAGGCAAACAAGGATCCTCCTGTGCAGGGACTAAATCCTCAACAAGGTGATGCATATCTGTATGAATTACTGAATTGAAGTCAGGAAGCTCACAATCACGATGGGACAATAACCAGCTCTCACCTGGAGGTTCAATAAAAGCTCCGGCTTCTTCATATGTCGCAGAATATGCGGAAACTGAAACGACCATTACAGCCAGAGATGTTATCAATTCCTTCTTACGGGATTTCCTATTTAGCTTCATAAACAGCATTTCTGCACGCTTGGACATTTCTCCTGAGACACTCCTGTTCAATTCAATCCCTATAATACCAAAAAAACATCATAATTTCAATAACTTTCCGGCAAACTCACCCGACCATCTGGCATTAAATACAAGAAAAGTCACGTTTCCCAAGATTGCCGAGGGTTGTTCCGTATCAGTATTTTAAATATTGTCGGTTATCAAACATTTGTTATTGCTTCCAATTCATACTATTAGTTGCAGAAATGGTGTCAAACCTACAAGATTTAAAAAATTATTAGGACTAGATATAGGCAAAACCAACATTTGTGGTGACAAAACGGTGTCATAATGTCACTTGGAAATTGTGGTGTTTTTCAGCTTCTGAAAGAGGTGACTTTTCGAGGAAATCTGGCATTT
>CAZIAN010000438.1:0-4381 GCA_964537355.1 uncultured Pirellulales bacterium
ATTGGTAAGATTCACACCCTGGTCCGCAAAGCGTGTCAGGTCGATATTCCATTGGGTCCAGGAAGCTATCCGCGCCGCATTAGGATTATCATTGGTAACCACAGCGTTGCCGTTGAGAACAACATACATCGGTTCGGCAGCGTTAGCCGCACTGCCTCGGAACCAAATTGTCAACGTGTTGATACCGTTGATGGTCCAGTCACGAGAGGAAGTCAATGACAAAGTCGCTTCGGATTTTCCGACGGCGTTGTCGTAGGACATCGGCATCGATTGTGAACCACCATGAACTATAGTCTGCTCGGCAAAAGGAGCTGCTGCATTACCAACGACAGAGCCGTTGATAGCCGGGTTGTCGAATCCGTCAAGCCAGGCCAGATATATCCTGTTACTGCCGGGTTCACCTTCATTAATGTCATTGTAGCTCTCCATATCGTCTATAATCAGGAAGTTGGCCGTAGTAAAACTCCATAGCGGACCTGTCCAGGGGCTGTTGGCGTTGGCGTTGTTAGCCTCATCAATACGCCAGTAGTAGGTAGTATCCCATTCAAGTTGTCCGGGGACATAGCTCTCTGAACCGAGGTTGCCCGTATCTTTTAACTCCAGAGAGGCTGCGTCTGCGCCAAAATATACCTCATGTGAATCGGCAAAAATTCCAGGCACCCATGTAAGAACAGGTGACTGAGTAACATCCACAGCGCCTTTAGCCGGACTCGGACTGCCAACCGCGCCCTCAGTAGTAAAGCTCCAGACGTTGCCTTTGTATGTACTGATACCATCGAATGCATCGATCCGCCAGTAGTAAGTCTTAGCCGACTCAAGCGGGCCGGGATTAAAGGTTGTAGTTCCCTGGGGGAGTCCTACGGTAGCATTGTTAACATCGTCAAAATTGTCACCGAAGTAAACAGTGGACAGTTTCGAACTGAAACCTCCGGTCCACTTAAGTTCTGAATTCAGGGCGATAGACTCAGCAGTATCAGCCGGAACAGGGGAATAGGCCGTTTTAGGAGGAATACTAAAGCTCCAGACATCGCCTTTCCAGGGACTGTTCGGGTCGGTATCATTGACCTCGTCAATCCGCCAGTAGTAAGTTGTACCCGGAATGAGACCATCCGGATATGGAAATCCGGGAAATCCAGCGATAATAAACGTTGCTGCTTGGTTGCCCAGAAATGTGCTCTCAGCAGAATCGTTCACATCGTTAAAATTATCACCCAGATACACATCATGTGAAGCCGCAGACTCTCCCGGACTCCAGGAAAGGTTAACCCATGTATCCCCATAAATAGTACTATCGGCTGGCACGGGATTGCCGGCCTTTACGAGCTTCGAGCCACCAATCATATATCTGACTGCGTTGAGGAACACTTTTTCGCCATCAGGGGTGAGATTATACTCTCCTCGACCAACTCCCGTAGCAGCATCTTCCTGCGTGCCGGCGGCGAAAAACAAACGCGGCCCCCCGGCAAACTGTCCTGAGCCCGGGTAGTACTCAACTCCTTCTTCCCATTCGACAATCCAGGCCGTTTCAGCGTTTGTCACTTTGGCAAGTAATGTTCCGTTGCCTGTGCCAATACCTGTAATGTCAACAAATGAGCTTGGGCCCACAACTCCATCCGTAATCTGAACCGGCGACGACACGCCGGAAAATATAGGATGGCTGGGGACCGAAATATCAACCACAACATCAGATAAAGTCGGGAGGGTTGCAGTATCGAACCACAGCCATCGGCTGTTTCTTATCAGATGGGTGGAACTCTGGAGAATTGGCGTCGTAATTGAGTTCCATTGGGTAATTTCAGTAGCATCATTGGCATAATCACCGCTATTGCTGTTGCGGCTGATGATAATAAGATCCGCAGCATTCAAAGCCGCAATCTTGGCATCATCGAGATCAATCCATCCCGGAGTATAGTCAACTGTGTACCCTTGGGCTTCAAGCATGTCCACCCAGGCCTGGTCATCAGGATCACCATCGCCGTTGTCATCATAGAAACCGGAAACCCAGATGATATTCGCCGCTTGCACCGACGAAACCATACAAAAAGCCAACAATAAAATCAAACAAAACAAATTCTTAGACATAACAGTCCTCCATCAAAAAAGTTGAAACTATATACGACCGATAATAACAGTCGTGATTGCCAAATTCTAACTATACCATACCCTGCATGTTTTTGGCGACTTGACAACGCCTCCTTCCTTCAAAACTTAACAACTACAGCATCTACCACATCAAAGAGCTAAAAATCCACAAGCACCCCATTATGTGGATACTACCTTCACTAAATATATTTATACCAAATTGCCTATATGCCAGTCAAGAGAAATTTGAAGGTTACAGCTTTATAAATTGTTAAAAATACCAAAGACCACCCGTCTTACCCCCCTACAGGTAATCATAATATTGCAAACCAGCAAAAGAAATAGTCGGTTATTTAGGAATCGCTGACTTTATTTCAGCTAATGTCACTCCGAGTGTTGCTTTGGCAATTGGATTAAGTTCGGCTTCCTGACCCTGTAGATGATAAGTACGGTGTATGTGGGATATAGTTTGACCGGGCCTCAAGGCCGCCGCCGGAGAGGATGTTTCAAGCTCATAAAAAGGTCCAAGAGGTTTAGCACCGGGCTCAGAAGGACCGTCATTGTACGAATTAACAACGTCGCCCTTGTAAGGTTCGTCCTGAAGTTCCCACATTGAGTTGACGTAATCAACTGCAGCCTCGGGCTTGTTGTACTGAACGATTGTCAACACTTTATTGACGATATCGTAACTGCCAAGTATCGGCTTTGCACGTTGGGGAGAGAGGCCTATTTTACTGCGGTATTGCCCATCACCACTAAAGAACATTACACCTTCCTTGACAACCAGTCGATTTGCCGGAACCTTGCCAAAATAGGCATCATTAACGGTCGGACCAAGTTCTTCCTTCGGGCCTGTGTTAAACGGAACCACAATCGTGGTTGTAGGTGAGGGATTGAACATACCAAGTATCCATATTGAAAGAAGTCCGGTTTCTTTCTCCCAGGCCTTTGCCCCTGTGTTAGTCATCTTGTTGTTTGATTCAAAAGCAACCATTTTTACTGTTTTGGCCGGCTTTATTTCCAGGGCTTCGAGGGCTTCACTGCGCTCAAGAATTCGAACTTCACGATTCACTCGAACATTGAAAATAGTACCGGAGTAATTCTCTAACTGAATATTCTTCTGCAAAAGCGCGCTGTTTCGAGATTTGGATACAAGCTCGAACGGCTCTGTATCAATGGAAGCTGGAGTAAACCAATGTTCAAGATCAAACGGTACGTCTTTTTTGAAAAATATTGAAAATTGTCCACCTTCAGGTCCGATCCAGAAACGGTCTTCACCGCCATAAACATTCATGTGCTCAGCTACCTTGCCGGAGGCGATTAGCTCACGGTTAATCCAGCCGAAACTCAATCCATCCACCCCTTGGGCGGTACTGGTCATCACCCTTCCCTGCAACGTGGGTAAAACGGCCACCTGGCTGTTGCCGGACTTGTCTTCTATAATGACAACATCCGTGTGCTTTTTAAGAAACGATAAGTCCTGACCGAAAGTTATTGTTGCCATTTCCATCTTTTCCTCCACACAGCCTGCCGAAGTCGCAATACAAATCAGAATAATCAACAATTTTACATATCTCATTGTTTGCCTCCCTATATTATTTCATACTTTCACCATTAACACTAATCTCTCCCGGAAAAAACATTAACTCAAAACGACTGTTTTTGAGTGCTCATCATAAAACACTCTGTGATACAGGTCAAGCTGCAAAATAACTGTTTTTTCAAGTGATTCGAGGATTAACCGGACTTGAAATTTACTCTCCGGGTGAAGGTGTAGAGGCGGTCCAGTTTTCGGAGTCGTTGCCGTAATCTGATGAGACCCTGCGAGTTAGTGACTCGCCGCCACCATCCGTCGCGGTCGGCCAGTGGTCAACTCCATCGGGTGAATTCTCAGGATGAGAGCCATCGCTGTAAGTGACTCTGTCAACGCGAATATAATAAAGTGTGCCAGCCTCATCAACGTCGCCCGGCATCGAAAGCTCCAGCCTCTCGCCGGCGTTGTTCAAGCTGCCGCTGTAAGGACCAAGAATCTTCTCAACAGGAACGCTCGGATACCGCCATGAAAAAGCCTCCGGGTCCTTAACCACCAACACATATCCGCCGGCAGGTATCGTTACAGGAACTTCAGCCGGGAAAGTAAAGTCAATACCTTCGGTAAACTTCCACGGCTGAGCAATATCAAAATGATATAAAGCAACAGGTTCGTTGCTGATATTGTGCAGCTCTACATATTCATACTGGTCGTTGGTATATGAGCCGCCAACCGGCCAGGATGGATTGTACATAATCTCATTGATCA
>CAZIAN010000439.1:0-3048 GCA_964537355.1 uncultured Pirellulales bacterium
CGGCTCCTGTCGAGAAAACGGCTTTACCTTTAAAATATTCGTCTGAATAATTATGGAGACTTGAGCCGGTATTCATCCGGAAACCAACCATAACTTTCTTTGATTTTTTTGTTTCTTTAACCTCTTTTCTTTCTGTTAAGGCAACAATTTCCTCAGCTGTCGACAGCTCAATTGTAAAGTCATGCAGGAAGTCACATATTTCAGCCATGCCTTCATAGTCAAGAAGATCGCTGTCATCTTCTGGCTTATGGTATGGGGATTCTGTTCCCGTAAAAGCATGTATGGCGGGTATCCCGGCATCCCCGAAAGGAGCAGTATCGGTTCTATTGGGCACGCCGCTACTCGATTTTTTTATCGTGATAGGAACATTTTCACAGATCCTTTCAGCTATCTCCTCCCCGTTTTTAATTGAGCCCAGCCCTTTCAGGTCGAGTCCACCGTGTGCTTCATACATCCCTACCATATCGAGGCTGAACATGGCTTTAATTTGTTCAGGAAGAATGATTGAATCTTTTACAAACCTGGTAGATCCATATAATCCGCTTTCCTCTCCGTCGAATGCGATCAGGATGATGCTTCTTTTAAGGTTTTCCTGATCAGCCACCAGGGCGCGTCCGATTTCAATAACAGATGCTACACCTGAAGCATTGTCGTCGGCCCCGTTGTAAACCACTGTATCGCCTTTGGAGATCTTCCAGCCCAGGTGGTCGTAATGCGCACCAAGGACAATGTATTCATTTTTCAGGATTGGGTCGTTCCCTTCCACAAGGCCAATTACATTGGTTGCTTTTATGTTCAGGATACCACTTCGCTGAATGAATCGATGGTAATAATCGTCGAGTAAAGGTTTTATTCCGGCTTCCTTAAACTGTTTTGCAATGTATTCCCTTGCGATTTTCCCTTCATCCGATCCGAATCCCCGTCCCAATAGTTCATCAGATGCAAGATACGTTACATGTTCTTCCAGCTTCTCAGAGGATATATTCTGAGCTGCCAGCTGGTGGCAAAAAGTAGCAACCAGAACAATTAAAAAAATTGTTTTATACATGGTTCTTTGATTTAAAAATTCAAGGTTTTACTTAGATAATAAATATACCAAAAGAACGGTATAATCTGAGATTAATATTTAACAATTGCTGTATTTTAAATTCATCACATCCACCCCTCTTGTCACACGAATCAGGAACTATGAACCAAAAATCCTTCATTTCCCCAGTTACCTAACCGTATCATAGTCCTGATAGATTTTTAATATATCCCATCAAAAATAAATCACAAATAAAATAGCTTACATTTTTGTAAGTTACATTTTTGTAAGTTACAATATTGTTACTTACCTTTGGAAAAACCTGGCATGGAGACACCCTTTGTTTTTGGTAAAATTGCAGCGGATAAAAACTTTACTGACCGGAAAGAAGAGACAGATCAACTCGTTTCTAATTTTCTATCCCAAACAAATACCATTCTTATATCCCCACGGCGTTGGGGAAAATCATCCCTGGTTGCCAGGGCAGCCCAAATTAGTGCAAAACGGAGGGATAATATTAGATTTTGTTTTGTAGACCTTTACAACATTCGGACAGAGGAAGAATTCTATCAATCACTTGCCCGAAAAGTGTTGTTAACCACATCGACAAAGATTGAAAATATAATGGATAATGCCAGAAAGTTTTTGGGACGGCTAATTCCTAACCTTTCATTCAGTCCTGATTCAATTAGTGGTTTTTCACTTGGATTGAACTGGCAAGAAGTAAAAAAACACCCTGATGATATCCTCAATTTGGCTGAAAACATAGCTGAGGAGAAAAACCTAAAGATTATAATTTGCATTGATGAATTCCAGAATTTATCAACATTTTCTGAGCCATTATCAATGCAGAAAAAATTAAGATCACATTGGCAAAAACACAAACGAACATCCTATTGTTTGTATGGTAGTAAAAGGCATATGTTAATGGATGTCTTTGCTTCCCCATCCATGCCATTTTACAAATTTGGTGACATTATATTTCTCCAAAAGATTTCAGAAGGTGATTGGAAATATTTTATTAAAAAAAGATTTTCAGATACTGGAAAGAAAATTAGAGATAAGGAAGCAATTCTAATCACAGAACTTGTTGAATGTCATCCATACTATGTACAACAGCTGGCGCAGCAATCCTGGCTAAGAACTGAAGAATTGTGTAGCTCAGATATTGTTTTGGAATCCCATGAATCTCTTATCAATCAGCTTAGTATGCTGTTTTATACACTAACAGAAGATTTAAGCAATAAACAGATCCATTTTCTGAAAGCTCTGATAGAAGAAGTATCAAAACTTAGCGCCAACAGTACCTTACAAAAATACAACCTGGGGACATCAGCCAATGTATTAAGGATTAAACAAGCATTAACAAATAAAGAAATAATTGATATTCAGGGAGAAAATATTTCATTTCTGGATCCGGTTTATAAACACTGGCTAAAGAAATATTACTTTAAATAGTTTTTTAGTTTCCAACAACCTCAAAGATTTGAAAATTACCATGTAAAGTTGTAATATTGCACACCGAAAATCAGTGAAGAGTGAGTAGTAAAGAGTGAAGCGAAGAAACCTCATAATTCATAATTCGATATTCGTTATTCGATATTTCAAAAGGGGCCCATAGCTCAGTTGGTTAGAGCATCTGACTCATAATCAGGAGGTCGCTGGTTCGAGCCCAGCTGGGCCCACAGTTTAAAAGCAGCTATATGGCTGCTTTTCTATTTTATACCAGCTGGTCTCGAAGCCCCCCTGCAACCTGGCCCCTCCCTAAAATGATCCACCGGATCATTTCTTACGGTCGGACCTGAGCCCAGCTGGGCCCACTTAATTATCAAAGAGTTAAAACTTTAAAAATTGTAATTCTTTTTTTATGTGCCAGTTTGGTGCCAGGATTGAAGTAATTGGTATTAAATTGGATACAGCTTGGTGGCCGTTTAGTGGAAAACCCGCAAGAGAGGGAGGCGGTAAACAAAGAGGCATTTATTAGAGAAAAATTGGGTGTTGATACTATCATAGAAAATATA
>CAZIAN010000439.1:3148-4372 GCA_964537355.1 uncultured Pirellulales bacterium
CAAAGAGGCATTTATTAGAGAAAAATTGGGTGTTGATACTATCATAGAAAATATAATTAAGTACCACCCCGACATCGGCACAATCAAAGTCGAGGAGGCGACTTATGATGAAAAGTCAAAAAAGTATCGAATTAGTTTAAAAGAAAGATTTCCTGATGCCAATATGCTCAGTCCCATTTTTTCAGAAGTGATGATAGATTTTTTTGGATTAACAGATGAAAAATTCGATCAGAAAAAATTCAAGAAGAAAATTAAAAAGGCCATATCCAAGAGAAAAGCACTGTTTAAAAAGGGACAACTTCTCGACGTAATAATCACAGAAAATGTGGAGGAGTTTGAAGGAAAGTTATTTATTTCTCCCGGATGGATAGAAGAAATTCGAAAAGCTGAAGAGAAGAGAGCTCTCCGCCAAAAAACAGAAGTACTTTCAACTGAAGTCTGGAAAGCCCAGGGACATGAAGGTTCCATATTTAAAGCCCTGGAACTCTATAGAGAGTTGATAAAAATGGATGAATCATATGCAGAAAAATACGGTGATATTGAAGAGAGAGCAGTAATTGTGCCAAAAATATCGATAGAGGAAATCCCTTCGGATATGGACAGCAACAGCATGGTGAAAGTAAAGGTTACCAATAACAGCGATAAGCCGATAGTTTCGGTGAACTACGAATGTGAATTGTTCGATGAGAACAACGAAAAAATCTATTCCCAGATTAACCAAATCTATGTATCAGAAAAAATACAGCCTGGTACTTCCTACGAAGCATGGGTCTTTTTCGATTCCGAGGCTGGAGCGAAGAGAAAAGAGGTTAAGCTCAAAATCGTGAATGCAACCTTGAATTAGGTCTTGGTGTTTTATATTTAAAATCAAATACTCCTGGACAGATTTACAATTAAAATTAAGAGATAGTTTTCATATTTTAAAATTATTAAACTTTGATGCTGATTATGAAATGATGGGTTGTGGTATCCAAAATAGTATTAGAAGCCAGTTTTGGAGCCAGTATTCGTACAAAACAGTGTAAACCCATGTAATCTTTAACATATAATCTACTTTAAATTAAACTGGTACAAAGAGATACAAATCTGTATAAACCTGTCAGGTTGAAAATTTAATATTTCTTACCTGTATTCTCCAAAATACAATTGCAACCAGAATATAGACAATCCCCAGAAAAACACCTGTTTCCGAGACCAGATAATAAGCATTTCCATTATCGATTG
>CAZIAN010000440.1:0-4355 GCA_964537355.1 uncultured Pirellulales bacterium
TGGGGTGGGGCGTGCCGTTATGTAACCGTTTGAGCCACTTAAAAACAAATCGTTTTGTCACGTATCCACTGCCTGAACCTTGCATTGTTCACCATCTGTATACACTGTCTTTCATCTCATGATCTTTATTGAAGAGCCGTGTGCTGGAAATCTGCAAGCACGGTTCTGTGAAGGGCGTTGATGTTTTTTCACGTGGCAGAATATTGTGACACTCTTCAATCGAAAGAGAATAGAAACCGGGAACAAAAAGCATGCCTGAATGAGAGAGCTATATTACGTCTACTCGACCATGGATTGCCCTTTACTCGACGGATTTCCCATAATTTACACAGTCGCAAGTTCAACAAAATTAGATCTAACAGAAGTACTCTGGTGAGTGGCTCATTCAGTTGATTTTCTAATTGCACACGTCTTATGAAATAAGTATAGTTGTGTCTAAACCAACTGAAAATTATAAGGTGGCCAATGAGCGATGAGACGAGCTGATGAGAGATAGAACTGTCGGATCACAGAGAAACGAGTTCTTCAAACCTATCCGGAAACCTAAAACCAAACTGCCTTTTTTAGTTCAATCCCAGGTATTACAACTTTAGGGTCAATATTACGGAATTCATTGTGACAAATAACATTAAATCTAAGCTAACAGAACTTATTGAAGAGCAAATAAGCGATATCGTTGAATTACGCCATAAGCTCCACCAGATTCCGGAACCTGGTTTTTCGGAAACCCGAACCGCAGCAATTATCGCCGATGAATTAAACAAACTCAGTATTCCCGTACAGACCAATATCGCTGGTACAGGTATTGTTGCTGAACTTATCACAGGTCGTCCTGGTGGATTTATTGCTATTCGTGCGGATATTGATGCCTTGCCTCTCAAGGAGTCAACTGGCTTAGCTTACAAGTCTCAAAATCCCGGATATTCACATAGTTGTGGACACGACGGCCATTCGGCGGCATTGGTTGGGACCGCTCGTATTCTTGTGAAAATGCGTAATGAACTCACAGGACGAATACGCTTTATATTTCAACCGGCCGAAGAAACTGGCCAGGGCGCAAAAGCTATGATTGAAAATGGAGTCTTTGACCAGGATCTGCCGGATGCTATCCTCGGCTTCCACGCCTGGCCTGATTTGGCTACGGATTCTGTGGCCTGCAGACCTCAAACGATGATGGCCTCATGTGATTTCTTGAAAATAAGAGTAATCGGAAAAGGTGGGCATGGGGCCAGGCCGGAAATCGCTAATAATCCCCTTATAGGAATAGCTAAAATAGTAGAAGTACTTAGTAAGCTTGATAATAGTGAAAGAATTGTCAGCCTTTGCGTAGCCAAGGTTGGCAAAAAGGCAAATGTCATCGCTGATAGCGGCACGCTGACAGGCACAATACGGGCCCTGAATCCACAAATACGCAAGAAGACGATTGACGAAGTTGTCTCAATGGTGAATGCTGTATGTGCCCCCCTAAGATTACAGGCGAAAATTTCTTTTGATGCCAGGACTCCTGCGGTAATAGTTGATGAACGGTTATATAGCATATTTCGAGAAGTTGCCGCCGGACTGCTCAGCGACGATAAAGTTATAGAAATCCAATCACCAAGCATGGGCTCCGAGGATTTCGGCAGTTACCTTGAGCATGTTCCGGGACTTTTATTTCGTATTGGTATGGGTCCGAATTCTGCTCAGTTACATCAATCCAATTTCAATTTCAATGACAAGGCGTTAAAGACGGCGATGTTGATGCTTTCAGGCTTGGCTGTTAGAATTTGCAGGCATGGAATATCTAAATGAGACATTTTGTAAAATTTGTAAAAAATGAATTTCCCACGGTTGGTGTCGAACAGGAGTTTCACCTCATTGATTCCAAAACCGGTAACCTTTTGCCTTGTGTGGATGATATCATTAAGGCTCTCGATGATGATCTCCGAAATGCGGTCACTTACGAACTTTATCTTGCCGTTCTCGAATACAAGAGTCCGGTTTGTCATACCATTGATGAGTTATCAAAAGAGGTAACGCTGACCCGCCGGATTTTGGCCGATGTTTGCCAAAATATTGGCGCCAAACTTGTTGCCGCGGGCAGCCACCCATTTTCCGACTGGAGAAAAGTGCCGATTGTCAACACACAGCACTACAAGTGGGTTATAGAACAGTGCGTGTATTTAGCTCGGAGAATGCTTTCCTTTGGGTTGCATGTTCACGTCGGCATGCAGAGCGAGCAAAGTGCGATGTACGCATTGTATGAAATGAGGCAGTGGGTGTACCCCCTGCTGGCAATGTCGGCCAATTCCCCATATTTCGAGGGACATTACACCGGATTGGCCTCCACCAGAACACACTTATTCGGTTCAATGCCCCGTACCGGCCTGCCTCCCTTTTTTCCCGATTTTACCGAATTGGAATCCTTCTATCATAAGTTGGTTGCCGCCGGTGACATAACCCGCCCCGGTGATCTTTGGTGGGTTCTGAGACCCCAGCCTCCGTTGGGTACGGTGGAATTACGAGTATTTGATATGCCTACCGATGCTCGCCGTCTTTGTGCCTTTGCCGCCATCACGCAAGCGGCATTAGCCTTCTATCAGGATCGATATCTACAGGGAATCCAACTCAGCAACCCGAAAACAGAATACTTGGAGCAGAATCGCTGGAAAGCAATGCGTTTCGGCCTCGACTGCGATATCATCGAACCGGTCACCGGCGAGATTATTTCAATGCGCAGCCGGCTTGAAAGCTTGCTCGATATGATAACCCCCAAAGCCGAGGAGCTTCATTCATTGAAACATCTAAACTTTGCTAAGGAAATTCTTAACCTCGGCAACGAGGCCCAGTGGCAGTTAAAAATCTGCGAATCACTAAACAATAACCTCCAGGCACTTGAGTTGGAAATAGCTAAGCGAACATTGGCTTAACCTGAGATTATCTGCTTTCTTCGATGCGGTAGAGGTGGGTCTTTGTTCTCAGGAAAAGCGCTTTTCCGGATACCGCCGCAGAGGCCATCGAGCCGGCGTCAAGCTTATTAGTTGCCAGTAATTCATACTGACGTGCCGCCCTGAAAACCGTTGCCTTGCCGTCCCAGTCGAAACAATAGACACGTCCATCTGCGTAAAGCAGCGAAGCGGCATAATTTCCTCTGATGCGTTGCTCCCAGACTTTCTTGCCTGTCAGGGCTTCCAAACACGTTATGATACCCGAATCGTTGATCGTAAAGAGCAGGTCATCGACGAGCACCGGAGACGGCGTTCGCGGCATGCCCTTTCCAATTTTCCATAAGACATGAGTATCAGTTACATCTCCCGCCCCGTCAACGCGAACGGCCAGCAGCTCCGTCTTGCCGAATCCGGATATCATGTAGGCTATCTCATTGCCATACACCGGACGTGATGCACCGGAATAGGCTGGGGTACGGACTTTCCAAATCTCGCGGCCGTCTGACGGGTCATAACCGTAAACGGCTTTGGCTCCCACGGTGATCATCTGCTTCTTCCCATGAAAATCGATAATAAGTGGCGTGGAATAGGCCTTTCGTAAATCCCCTTCGTCTTTCGGCACGCCGTTAGCGTCAAGATCATTCCACTCTGCCGTACGGTCGGTCTTCCAAACGGTCTTCCCGGTCTTCTTATCGAGTCCGGCTAAGTACTGAACGTCAACGCCGTCCATAGTCAAAATGAGAAGGTCCTCGAACAGGATCAGAGAAGAACCGGGACCTCGCAAGTGCCTGCACGGCAGATCGCTGCGCTTCCACAACACTTCGAAGGTTTTGGTATCTAAGCAGGCCGTTCCATAACTTCCGAAGTGCACATACACCCGCCCCGGTTCGATAACGCACGTAGGCGATGCATAACTGTTCAGCGGATTGCCTAAAGGCTCGGGATTGTCGCTATGAAAAAGCTTTTTATTAAGAACGATTGCGCCGGATTTCGCATCGACACAAATCACAAAGAAGTCATGGCCCTTAAGCGTCGCGGTGGTCAGCCATACCTGTCCATTCATCACTACAGGTGTGGACCAGCCCTTATGTGGGATAGCTGTCTTCCATTTGACATTCTCCGCCTCACTCCAGCTAAGCGGAATGCCGGTGGATTTACCGTTGCCTGAGTCTGATGCATGACCATTCCCCCATGGCCCGCGAAACTCCGGCCAGTCGCCCGCCGCCATGGTCGGAACTAATAATATAAGAAATGCTCTCAGATATTGCTTACGTCTGGCATCTGATAATAAACGACTTGTTTTCAATTTTCACCGCCTCAACAAAAGAAATTTCCCTGGGCCTTACAACCGGCCGGGTATTTTATACAAGTATAGCCGAAATAACCCAAAAATGCGACAACTCTTACAAAATTCCCTCTTACCTTCAA
>CAZIAN010000441.1:0-4351 GCA_964537355.1 uncultured Pirellulales bacterium
TCGCCAATGTAACTTCGATTACTCTTGGCTTTGGCAACAGGGCTAATCCGGTTGCCGGCGGCTCAGGCATGATGTACTTCGATGATATTCGCTTGTATCCATTGGCGCCATAGGTTGTTATTTATTTGGCAATTAAAATCGGAAAGTTGATATAGCAGGCTTCTGTTAGTTTGTTAATTGATAGAACCTTGCATGGAATGCAGGTCTAATATAATGGCATCGATACTATGAGCAGAGTTGAGTTTTTTTCGTAGTTGGAGCTTTTGATTGTTCGATATTAAGTGCCTGTAGAATCTCAACAAAACATTCGACCATAGTTACAGCGGGCCATATTCGTGCGCCGCGTTCGAGATTCTCTTGCACCCATGGCAGTGCCAAAGGTAGCATCACTGCCTCGATATCTGACTGCTCTAACTCAGCGATCAATTGACCAAGGCAGTCAAGAATACTTATTGGCATTTGCACTATTTGTGAATCATCCGACCATTCATCTTCACATAATAGCGCAGAACCTGTTACTATGTATTCACGGCAAGCTATTGGTCTGTGCTCGTATGAAGTGCACAAATTATTCGATAAAAATGGACAGGTCAGTTTGAGAGACGCGTACCATTTACTCAGCTCGTTAATTTGTATTTGGCAGCTTGTCTCTGCTGATTCGTTTACCTCGAATATTTTGGGCTTTTCGCTAAGGATTATTTTAGCCGTGTCAAGTAATGATTGCCATAAAGCTCTACCTTGCTCGGTTGGTATAGCGAGTACCTCTTCTCTTAGGTGGAAAGCCTCGGGAACCGACAGGGGTATTAGGTGATTGCAGCAAGTTGAGCATCCTTTACGGCAGGGAACAAATTCGCCGTTACTTTGAAGTTTGTCCAGCACCATCATTGCCAATTGAGTTGACAGCTTTCGTGCCAATGGAGTTATATCGGATAGTTTTGCTTGTTTCTGAGCAACGCAAATACTAAAATGTGTTGGCTGGCCAATAATATCGAGTTCAAAGCTGATAGTCTTTAGGCCATCGCCGTAATTGTTATTTATATCGCCAGACTCGTTCAGTATCATCATAGACCGGTTCTCGATCATCGATAACCTTTTCATTCTGCTGCTCTTGTTCATGTACAGTCCTGTATCATGGGACTCTAACGTGAAAATGTCTCTCCTGTATTTCCCCGCAAAATTGATGCGCTTTATATATCGGTCAAATGGCAGCGGTACTTAAAGTGACAATTGAAGTGGAATATAGGTTATTTATTTAACTGAACAGGGCGGGATAATTAATGCCGGCTGTTCGCTTTATAACATTAAGCTTTTTGCTTGCAGCAGGTTATGTAGCAGAGTTTATAATGCTGGTTTTCAAATGCGTCTGTTCGTTTTTTTGTTTTTGCTCTAAAATATAGTCTATTATATCCGGCCTGCTGATAATCCCAACCAGCTTCCCTTTTTTAGATACTACCGGTACTCTTCTGAAGTAATTAACCATCATGAAATCACAAACACTCTGTAAACTTTCGTCCTCCCTGTAGGAAACCGCTGGTCGTGTCATAAAGAAGCCGACTGTTTTATTTTTGTCATCTTCGTCACCGCAAAACAGCCTAAGTACATCTTTTTCTGTAATTACTCCAACTAAAGTCATATCGTCGTTGATGACCGGCATTCCGGTAATATCATTTTTTCTCATGACCTCCATCGCCTCATATATAGGGGTCTCTTGTTTTACGGTAATTACATCTCTTGTCATAACATCTTCGACTTTAAGCATTTGACATTTCCTTTTCTTAGTAATCTGTTTCACCAAATTGGCAAAGGCTCTTTGGGCGCTTTGTTGTCAGGAACTTTAGGTCGAGGTTTCTTCTTTGCCTGTGGTTTAGATTCTTCTATACCGAATGTCTTTTCTATCTTTGCAATTCGCAGCGATAGTTTTGTTAATTTATCATTAATGGAATCTAATCTTTTTATAACTTCTTTAAGGTCCAAATCAATCTTTATTGAACTCCTTTCTGTCATGCTCATATATTGCTCCATCAATTGTTCATAGGCGTCTATAGCATGGACTGTGTCGGTTTTGTACTCGGGCAGGGAAATTCTTGGCCGTACCTCATAAGTTTTTGGACTACCCTGGGTTGTTGTAGAAAACCAGATCACGGTTATGCAGCATAAGATGACTGCTGCCGCAGCTAATAAATTTTTGTTAGTTATCATTAATTTCTCCTCTTTTTGGTGATTATTGGTCTTAGTTCTCCTTTTTATTTATCGGCAGAAAGGCAGCTTGAAATATCCAATGCTTAAAAAAAACATTATTATGCTATATGGAATAAGGTTTAATCAGTCTTTTTGGTCCTATCAAATAAGGAGATTCCGATAAATCAGGGCCAAAAGGAGTACTTTTTTCATTTGCTAAACAATCAGATTATAAGTTCAGGGCCTTAATGGTTTCTTTCAAAGATATTTCTGCATAGCAAATAACTGTATCAGCCGCTCCGTAATAAATCTTGAGCTTCTTATCTTCATATAGCAGGCCGCAGCTAAATACTACATTTCCGAAAAAACCATTAATTTCGTAGTCGGCTTCCGGTTCAAAAATTGGTTTTTCCGTCCTTGATATAACCTTCCAGGGCTCCTTACTATCCAGCAATATTGCGCCAAGACAATAACGGTTATTCTGATCTACTCCGTGATACACCTCCAGCCAGCCCTGCTCAATTCTGAAAGGCACGGCGCTTGCGCCAATCTTTATTTCGTCCCAGTAACCTGAGCGGGGCCCCATCAGGCAACGATGATTTCCCCAACAATACAGGTCGGGTGATTCTGAAATCCAGATTTCCTGTTTTCCAAATAATGGTGAGACCGGCCTGTGCAGTGCGTAATATTTGCCTTCAACTTTTTCAGGGAAAATCACCACATCCTTATTATCAGGACAGAAGATAACGCCGTGACGCTCGAAAGAGTTAAAATCCTTAGTAGATGCAAGACATGTTGTTACTCCGAAACGGCCGACTCCAACGTAATTTATGTAATATCTGCCGTCAATAAGGCTGATTCTGGGATCTTCAAGGCCAAAGGTTTCATAGTCATTTTCAGGTCCAAGAGCAGGGCGGTCTTCTATCTCAAAGCTGATGCCGTCTTTGCTTCGCGCCAGCCTTAGATGAGAAATAGACGTCAAATATGTCCCCTCGGGTGTTATTATTAACCTCGGGTCTGAAAAATCAATTTCCGGGTCACCTTTCGAGAATTGTTTTATGACAAGCTGACTTTTATTGATATCGAAAATGGCGGTTTGTACAATGTCCGGATGTCGGTTGACAGGCCTTTCGGCTACGCGAAGAAGCAGAAGAACCTCTTCATTAAAACGGGTAACGCCGGCGTTAAAGACTCCGATAACTTCAAAGTCACCTCTGGAGGGTTTAACGTCCCCTGGTTTAATTATCGGATTATCAGGCGACCGGAATATTTTCATTTCACAACTCCTTTAATTCTGAACTTTATGTTGGCTAAACTCCAGAGTATAAGGCACTCTGGACAAAGGGGCAAGCGATTGGCACCATTTAGGGTGGTAAAATTGGCTTTGAATTGGGTTTGTTTTGGCTTGAATTGGGTTTGTTTTGGCTTAAATTGGGTTTGAATTGGCTTTGTTTTGGCTTTGTTTGTCTGAATAACCAAATGTCCCACTTGCACGTATATACTTGTCGCAAAAGAGCTTACGTTGATTTTGGCCGACTTGACTTTGGCTTTGTTTGTTAAAATAGAGTGTATCTGGAAATATGTTATAATTCGCAGAGACGGTAGAAGCAAAGGGGCAGAGGAGCAAAGGCACAAAGTGGGCAAGCCTTTTCGATTGATTAATGGGGGTTTCATATTCAAAACTCCTTAACTGAGGGCCCCCGACAGGGAAGCAAGTGAGCACCAATCGAGGGTAAACTCACAAAAGACTCCCTCTATAATTAGACGGGTGGACAGTTTTGAGTCGAAAAATGTCTCGATTTTCGATGCTGGATTCTTGTAATTCGATATAGGAAAAGGAGATAAAAATTTTTGAAAATTTATATTTTTGTTTTTGAGAGTGGGCGTTTTTGACTGAAAAAGGCAGGAGACAGAAAACAGGAGACAGGAAACAGAAGGGGACAAATAATAGGACACAGACCAAAGGCTACAGACACAAGACTCAATCCTTCGACCTGTTCGACTACGCTCCCTTCGATAAACTAAAGACAGGGCAGGGCATGCTTACGGTCGGGATGAGCATATTATCTTTTGGATATAATATGCTCATTTTGAGTGTTTTTTGTCGAAAATTGGGTTCATCCGGGAAATAGGTAAGTGCATTCGCTGTTTCGGACGACCGAGAAAAATCGTC
>CAZIAN010000442.1:0-4349 GCA_964537355.1 uncultured Pirellulales bacterium
GCAACCTTAAAGTCGTCCCGGCTGACGGAACGCAGTCGTTCAATGTCCTCGCTGGTCAGAACAGGATGCGGCAGCTTAAGCTGCCTGCAATGCTGCGGGGTCTCGGCCAGAAGATTTCGCTTTTTGCCGGTAAAGACCATCAGGCTCATAACCAGCCCTTCACGAAGAGGGTCAATCGCCGGATTTGTTACTTGTGCGAAGAGCTGTTTGAAGTAATTGAACAATAGCTTCGGCTTATCGGAAAGCACCGCAAGAGGCGTATCATTACCCATTGAACCCACCGGCTCCTGGCCATTGGCAGCCATCGGTGTCAAAATCATCTGAAGCTCTTCTCGTGTATAACCGAATACCCGCATCCTTTGGGCTATAGTCCGCGGGTTTGTTTTAACGAGCCTGGGTGTGTCAAATAAGCCGCGAAGCTCAATCCTGTTTTCTTCAAGCCACCTTCGGTATGGTTTTTGGCGCGCAATCTTGCTTTTTACTTCATTGTCGGAAATTTCGCGTCCTTCCCCGGTGTCAACCAAAAACATGTGCCCGGGTCTAAGCCTCCCTTTTTTACGGATTTTTTCCGGTGGAAATTCCACAACTCCCGCTTCGCTGGCAATAATCGCCAGTCCGTCTGTAGTAACAAGGTAACGGCAGGGTCTCAAGCCGTTGCGATCCAGCATTCCGCCGATGATTCGGCCATCGGTAAATACCATCGCCGCAGGGCCGTCCCATGGCTCAATTATTGAAGAGTGATATTCATAAAAAGCGCGTTTATCGGTACTGATATGATACTTCGGCCCGAAAGCCTCTGGAATCATCATCATCATCGAATGGGGCATACTCCGGCCGGAACGAACAAGAAGCTCAAGAGCACTGTCAAAGCAGGCTGAGTCACTGTCTTCATGTTTTAAAACCGGAAGCAGATCGCTGATGTTATCTGCGAATACTTCGCTGGCCATTTGTACCTCGCGGGCCTTCATCCAGTTGCGATTGCCACTGAGTGTGTTTATCTCGCCGTTATGAGCTATACAGCGAAAAGGCTGAGCCAGCTGCCAGTTCGGAAATGTATTTGTGCTGTAGCGTTGATGGACTATCGCAAGAGCGGATTTCAAACTTTTCTCGGCAAGGTCCGGGTAGTACGCGAACAACTGCCAGGCCATAAACATGCCTTTATAGCAGATGGTTCTGCCCGAAAGCGACGCCACATAAAAATCCCTACCATTATCGCCAAGTTTTTCTTTTACCAGTCTTTCCGCTCGTTTGCGGGCAAGATAGAGACGCCGTTCCAGGTCTTCATCTTTGAGACCGGCACCATCTACGAAAATCTGTTTGACCGAAGGCTCAGCGGCCAATGCAATTTGACCGAGACAGTCGTTGGAGGTTGGCACCTGACGCCACCCGAGCACTTTCAAACTATAATGCTCAATTGAATTCTCTAATATGCCATCACATTGTTCTCTCTGTTTGGTATCTTTCGAGCCAAACACCATACCTGCGCCGTATTCTGAGATTGAAGGAAGCGAAAAGCCCAGCTTTTCACATTCGGAGGTAAAAAACTCGTGGGGAATCTGAAAAAGAATTCCGGCGCCATCGCCGGTTGTTTCATCAGCGCCCGCTGCTCCGCGATGATGAAGATTGATAAGAATCTCCTTGCCGTGTTCGATAATCGAATGTTCTCGCTTGCCGGAAATATTTACGACTGCACCGATACCGCAGGCATCATGCTCACGCCGAACCTCATATAAACCCTGATTTTTTAATTGTTTCGCCATCTAAAATCCGTATCCGGCTATATGTCTTTTTCGATAAATTTGGATTGCTATCGAGCAAGACTTAACTAATATAAATTATTTGAATGCTTCAAGAACAAGCACTTATATTATACTTATACTGCAATTTCTTCTGTTTGGTTTGTGGATTCCACTAATACATATTATAAATCGTATTTATATATGAATTCAGAGGTATTTTAAAATATTTAATGGGCAAGGCTTGCTCATCTAAATCGCCGGTTACTAACCCGGGCAATTTTGAGCAAGCCTTGATCGAAACGCAAATCCAACTTTTTTTATGTTTAATAATGTAAATACAAAGTTATCTTACTTTAGAAACAACATTTCAGCATAGGTCGGCAGCGGCCAAAGTTCGGCGTCAACAATAGCTTCCAGTTGGTCAGCCGGTCGTCTAACTTGAGACATTGCTTCGATAACAACCTCCCTGTAGTATTCAGCCTGTTTGGAAGCCCCAGCTATTTCGCCGGCTTTGCCTGTATCCTTTTCCAGTTTTTTCACACCCTCATCCAAAGAGCTAATCAGACCGCAAAGCTTCTCGAGCATCGCTTTCTGTGTGTCGGCAGAGACGCCGGCCGAGGTGATAGATTCCACCGCCCCTGCTAAGCGGGAAGAATATTTCACGCAGGCGGGCAGAATCTGTCTTTTGACCATATTCAACATTGTCAAAGCCTCAATATTGATTTGCATACTGTAGGCTTCAAGTAAAATCTCGGTCCGCGCGTGAAGTTCGGCTTTAGTCAGTACATTTTGCCTCTCAAAAACATTGACGTTTTCTTCGTCCATTATGGTATTGAGCGATTCAACCGTAGAGCAAATATTCGGCAATTTTCGCTTTTCGGCCTCTTTGACCCACTCGGCCGAGTAGTTATCACCATTATAGATAACATGGGAGTGTTCTGTGGCAATTCTTTTAAGAATCCCCTGTGCACAGGTTGTAACATCACCGGCCTTTTCCAGCTCATCGGCAATTTCTGCCAGAACATCGGCAACGATTGTATTGAGCACAAAAGTCGGGCCTGAGGTTGATTGTGTCGAACCGACCATCCGAAATTCGAATTTGTTGCCTGTAAACGCAAAAGGTGAGGTCCGGTTGCGGTCGGTACAATCTTTCGGCAGAGGCGGCAGGCTTGAAATACCCAGCTTAAGTTCGCCACCCTTTTTCGATGACTTTGCCCCCTCGGCTGCGAGTTGTTCAAAAATGTCAGTTAACTGGTCACCGAGGAAAATCGACACTATCGCCGGCGGTGCTTCGTTTGCACCAAGCCGGTGTTCATTGCCGGCATTGGCGACACTGGCCCGCAACAGCCTGGCATATTTGTCAACCGCCCTGACAACTGCGCAGAGCACAACCAAAAAGACCATGTTGTCATGCGGGGTTTCGCCGGGATTAAGCAGGTTTATTCCATCATCCGTAACCAGGCTCCAGTTATTGTGCTTGCCCGAACCATTCACACCGACAAATGGCTTTTCGTGCAGCAGACAGACGAAATCATGACGGGTAGCAACTTTTTGCAGTGTTTCCATTGTTAACTGATTATGGTCGGTAGCAACATTAACTGTGGCGAACACCGGAGCCAATTCATACTGTCCCGGGGCAACTTCGTTATGCTGCGTCTTGGCGGAAACACCGAGCTTCCACAGCTCAATGTTTACCTCGTACATAAACGATGCCACCCTTTCGTGGAGAGTGCCAAAATAATGGTCATCCATCTCCTGGCCTCTTGGTGAGGGGGCTCCAAAAAGAGTTCGTCCCGTCAGAACAAGATCAAGACGTTTGTCATAGAACGAGCGGTCAATAAGAAAATACTCCTGCTCAGGCCCGAGAGTTGCCAGTACGTGCTGCGAAGTTTTATTGCCGAGAGCGCTGAGAACTCGCATTGCCTGTTTATTCAGAGCTTCCATTGATCGCAGCATAGGTGTCTTCTTATCCAGAGCCTGGCCTGTGTACGAGCAAAATGCGCTGGGAATATACAAAGTGACATTTTCGCCGTCCTCCTTGATGAAAACCGGCGAGGTGCAATCCCAGGCGGTATAACCGCGAGCCTCGAATGTCGCCCGTAGTCCGCCCGAAGGGAATGAAGAGGCGTCAGGCTCTCCCTGGCAAAGCTCTTTACCGCTGAACTCCATCATAGTCCTGCCGTCGGCTGTGGGGGAAATAAAAGAATCATGTTTTTCCGCTGTAAGGCCGGTCATAGGCTGGAACCAGTGGCAAAAATGCGTGGCTCCCTTTTCGATTGCCCAGTCTTTCATTGCGTTTGCGATTACATCCGCCAGCACGGGGTCAAGAGGTTCATATCCCTGGATCGTTTTCCTTAATGAATTGTAAACATTTTCCGGTAAACGCTCACGCATGACCGAGTCATTAAAAACATTGGAACCAAATATCTCTGTTACTGATTCACAGCGTTTATTCATCATAAATTTCCCTTTTATTTAACACTCTGTTTCTAAGGTATTTATTGCAGGTTAAGTTCGATACTTAACCAATCGCCTTTTGACCTCTTTCACCCGTACGAATGCGTATGCACTCGCTCAGATCCAATACAAATATTTTTCCATCACCTATTG
>CAZIAN010000443.1:0-4346 GCA_964537355.1 uncultured Pirellulales bacterium
CGTGATACGCAAATTATCCGCCACCGGGCCAACGGCAAATGTAGCCTCATTGAGGGCGCTCCAGGTACCGCCACTCAATACGCGGGCTTTAACGTGGGTGCTATTGGTCAATGTGATTGGCCCTGCATATTGGATCGCACCAGGTTGAGTACCACCACCCACTGGAGAATTCCTTTTGCCTACAACCAATTCAGGCAAGATAAGAAAGTCAGAGCTGGTTGTGGATGTATTCAGGCCGTGTATAGCTAAGATATTGACACCTGTCTGCAGCGAGTTGAGGGAAGCAGAGACATCGATATCCTCGAAGTCAACGGCTAAAGAGTCAGAACGACTGCTGTTGGCGCTGGAATTCCAGGTCGGTGTGCCCGTGAAATTACGTCTGGCAACCTCGACACCGTTGATATAGGCGACAAATCCGTCATCGTAGCGCATCTTCAGCGTCATAAAGTTAAAGTCATCCGAATTATCATTAAAGATAAATGGAATACGGATATAACAAGTGGCATTGTTTCTATACATCTGGTCTTCGAGGTCAAGCTTGATAAGATCTTGATAACCGGAGCTTCTTTCATAACCGATACCTCCTGGATTTCCTGTGCTGAATCTCCAGGCCGAGTCGCTGAAAACACCGCCGCCCCTCCAATTGCTGCTGATATTACTGGTTGGAACCAATGCCCGTTTCGCCGAATTTTCAGCAACAAGGATTGTAATGACACTATTATCAGGTGATATTTGCGGCAAGCGTGGATCACTGCCGTCAACGGTATAATAGATTGTGCCGGTTGAAGCAGTCATAGAAAATCTTGATTTTGGCGCAATCAAGCCGCCGTGCTTATACGCACCATTAATATGAAAGACCGGTGCAGCAACATTAGGATATAACCCCGCACTTTTTAGCCAGCCCATTACAGTCGTCGAGCGGCTCGGAAAAAAACTGCTCAGCAAATTATTTTGGAAGTCCAGCCAGTCCTCACGCGTGTATGGTGTCGATTGTCGGTTATCTCCCCATCGCGCCGACTCTCCAACGATAGCCCGGTCAATCTCGGTCATTCGCCTCCGGTACATATCTGCTGTATTCGGATATGACAGCACACCATCATTAAAGAAATAACGGTGTATAAGGTCCGCAAAGCGCAAGCGATATTCAGCATTAACCTTAAGCTTGTTATGAATATCGTTCGGACTTTTCCCTACATCATTACCTCCTTCAACAGTGTGCTCGGCATCCCATGAGTGAAAACGCCACCGTCCGTCCGGACGATTGCGATGTGTAGCGTACCAGTTCTTCTGGGGCCAATCGTGGTTCCCACAGAACCAGTTGGCAAGCAGATAGGTGATAAATTCATCGATATCCAGCTTCTGAGACAGCGCCTCGTACTTGGCCGCATTGGTAGGATCGGACTGCACTGCATTCGCAGCGCTAATCATAGAATTATAATTCGCAGTGGCATTGCCGCCAATTCCACTATTGACAACACCGCCTGAATTATGCTTGATCGCATCATACTCTTCCTTGTCACCCCCAAACGTCTCTGCCGCCCATGAATGATCAGGTCTTTCATGGATATAATACATTCCCCAGTACAACTTATTAATATAGACATGCGCATAAGATCCATTCGGTGAATGCCCCCCCATAGCATTATGGAGGTCGGCAACATACTGATCCTGTATATATTTAGCAGTATTCCGCTGGTCGCTGCCGGGGTGCAGCCATGAGTGGTTCAGCACGGCATCGAATACGATAGTGTCAAAACGATCAGTGGGTGAATCCGAAAAGAGCTGATAATCAAGTTGTGGCGGCCCGCCTGTCGGAGTTCCATCGTCCGTATTGCTTTTGAATCTTGGCCGCATCGAAAGCTTGTCTGTCTTCCACCTGTTAAGGCTTGTGCCTCCGCCGCTGACGCCGCCCTGCATTGCTATTGCACAGTTAATCTGAAATTCATCCCCGCTAATCGGATCAATATACTCCAATGAAGCTGCTCGCTCAGTACCATCCTGGCTCTTGTTGATATAAATACCTTTACTGCCGAACCAGTCATCGACACCCATCACCAGCAGGAATGTCGGTACGGACATGAGGTCGTCCTTTATTGTATTTCGATATAGTGAATTATTGACTACCTGCGGATCCATTTCAAAATCGCCGGAGCCGGCATGCCCCCAGTTAGTTGGGAAACCGGCCGGACGGGAGGGTTGATGGATAACATCATCAAGGAAGATATATGTCTGAGTATCAATATTTGTGGGTCTGAAACCGGCTTTGACGGCTATCGCCCGTAAAGATGTAGTTGTATTGATGGGAACAGGACCAGTGTAAACACGACCTGTTGAAGACCGTTTATTATCTGTAGTGTTATACGGCTCACTGCCGTCGAGGGTATAGTATATTACGGCGCCTTTGGTTTCGGTGGCGATTGTAACAGAGAATGGTGCGGCATAAAAACCTCGTTCATGGCTGAATTTAGTATCAGCAACTTCTCCTGAATATGAAGCGACATTTTGTCTTCCCGGACTTGGGTCACCAAAATAATGCCAGTTATCGCTGGCATCGGGAAAGCGTCCGGAAGACAGATCCGTAGTTTGCTGTCCAAATACAACTTCATCAATTAAAGTACTGCCATCGGAATCGAACAGAGCAATCTGCTCACCACCTGCATCAAGTTTGAAGTTGGCATGTAATCCGGCATCGGTAATATCATTGTCTGCCCATATCGAAAGATAACCATGTGAGCGTATAGTGGTTAAAGTTGGATTGCCAAGGGGAATGCGCCATTTAGTGGGAGCGGCCGGATTGTCCGTAAGATACAATCCTCCTATATTAATAGAATCATTTCCAAAGTTATAGATTTCAATCCAGTCCTCATATTGGCCCTGTGGGTCACGAGCAGAACTGCTATTAGACGCCATAAACTCATTGATGACTAATGACAATGAGTGTTGTTGTGCCTCGACTGAATCAGGTAATGCTATAGTCAAAAACAAGATGTACAATAAGATTCTAATAAATCGGAGCATTTAGCTCATCCCTTCTCCCTTCCTCACATCCTTTGTTTAGCCACTTACTGATCGCCACTTACATTGGCTATACATATTCTAACATATAAAGACCCGTCGAGTCAATCTCTTTTGACCCAAGCCTATAGTCCCATAATCACCGGTACAGTAGGATGGACTTTAGCCCATGCTGTAATATTGTGGAGACACGAAGGGGCGGTAGCTAAATCTGGCATACGAAATTAATAATTCGTACACGTGTAAAAAGAAAAACCAACGAATCTGAAATCTGAAATCTTAAATCCACTCCCTCATGATCCGCAGGTACTCGCGGCAGGTGTCTCGTATATCTGGGTCGCCGGGATGCTGGTCCTGCTCAATGGAGGCGAAACCGTTAAAACCGACCTGCTTGAGGGCCGTGACAATCGCCTGGATGTCCATCACACCCCGACCGAATGCCGGGAACTGTCGCATCAGGCCGTCGATATCTCGCATGTGTACGTTCATCAGGTGCCTGCCCACTTTATGGATGGCGACCGGAGGGTACTCACGCTGGAGCAGCGTCCAGCCCGCGTCGAGATTGTAGCCCAGATCGTCGTCGCGAATCTGGTCCCATAGCCGCAAGAACGACGCCGCATCCGGGACCAGACAATGAGTGTGCTGCTCGATGGAGAACTTCAGATCGTGGGCTTTCGCCCGTGACAAACAGGCTTTGGTGGTCTCCACGTATGCGTTCCACACACGGTCCCAATCGAATCCTTCCGCAATGTCGATGTGATACTTCTGGCCTGGCTTGGGCCTGGTGATCTCGTAGTAGCGAGGCAGATACTCCGTCGGTCCTTTCAGCTCGCGCGCCCAGGGAGCTACGATATTGATCATCGGCGCGCCCAGCTCTTTCCCGATTCGGCATCCAGCCTCGAAATTCGCGAGAGCCTGTTCCCGAGCGGCTCGATCCGTGCTCGATAGGTCCTCGACTACCGGCTGGAAGAGGACGAACTGCGACACACGTAATTTGTTTCGCTGGAGCTTTTGATTGAGCCGAGCGATCCGGGCATCTGTCCAGAATTCCTTGAGGTCTCTATGTGCCGTAACGATCAATTCGACTCCGTCGAATCCCAGCTCACCGATGACATCTAAGGCCGGCTCAGGGTCCGCGGCGGGGCCAAGACTGTGAAAACACCAGCTCAGGCAGCCGCATTGGATCTTGCCTTGCGGCCGTGACCGGGCTTTTGCTTCCGTCGCAGATACTGACAATCCGGAAGCCGCAATTGCGGCGGTCTGAAGAAACTGACGTCGATTCAAATCAAGTCGAGTCTTCATAATTCTACTCCTTCTTGTTATGGCAGGTG
>CAZIAN010000444.1:0-4332 GCA_964537355.1 uncultured Pirellulales bacterium
CAGACAAACAAAGCCAAAACAAAGCCAATTCAAACCCAATTTAACCCAAAACAAACCCAATTAAAGCCAATACAAACCCAATTCAAACCCAATGTTCCTGCCCCCACGCTTAGAATGCCATGTTTTCTGTGGGCGACTGTCCATAGAAAAAACCGAAGTTTGATAATGTTTAGGTTGAATATTTGTTCCAATAAATTAAAATGGATTAACCTGTTAAAAAACTGTTGGAGATTAGCGTTTTTCTATTTGCATGTAAATATTTGTAAAAAACAGTTGCATACCCGAAATGGAGGAGAATGCAGCAGAACAGATAAAGTCACTTTTAGGAGTACCGAAATGAGCACCCGAAAAAACATTACCCGGCGTAATTTTATGGCTTCCGCTGCCGCAGCGGCCGTTACAGCCTCGACATTAACCTCTACGGCGAAAGCGGCAGGCACTTCAAACAAATTCAAACTCAAATATGCACCATCATTTGGCATGTTTCGCCAGCACGCCGGCAGGGATGAAATCGACCAGATTAAATTTATGGATGATCAGGGTTTCAGGGCGATTTTTGACAATGGGCTGATGGGAAAGCCCAAAGAACTTGTGGACAAGATCGTCAGGGAACTGGACAGCCGTGACATGGATTTGGGGCCGTTCGTGCTCCAGGGCATCGGTGGAAAATCCTTTGTCACAAAAGACAAAGAAATCCGCCAGAACTTCATAAAGACGGTCAAAGATGGTGTTGAGTTCGCCAAGCGGGCCAAAGCTAAATGGGCGCTGCTCGTCCCCGGAGCGTATGACAACGCTTTGGAGTGGGATTATCAGACGGCCAACGTGATTGACAATCTAAGGTATTGCGCTGAGATATGTGAGCCGTCCGGACTTGTTCTCGTTCTCGAACCTCTCAACGCATGGACGAATCATCCGGGCCTGTTCCTGACCAAGATTCCGCAGGCTTACATGATATGCAGGGCCGTGAACAGTCCTTCGGTCAAGATAGTCGATGACATTTATCACCAGCAAATCACTGAAGGCAACCTTATTCCGAATATCGATATGGCTTGGGATGAAATAGCCGCTTTTCATCTGGGCGATAATCCGGGACGAAAGGAACCGACAACCGGAGAAATTAATTATAAAAATATCTTCAAACATCTCTATCAAAAAGGTTACAAGGGTGTATTATGTATGGAACATGGCAGAAGCAAACCCGGCAAGGAAGGTGAGCAGGCTGTTATTGATGCATATCGAGCTTGTGACGATTTCTAATGTGGTTGCTTCTGTAAAATATCGGGGGAGTGTAAACTAAATATGAAATCAATTTTGTTGAAAGGGGTTATTTATGCAGAAAACATCAAACTTTAAAAACAGTAGTATTTCGCGAAGGGATTTTATCAAGACCTCGGCGGCCGGCGCGGCGACGGTTCTGGCCGGTAAAAGCGTCATGTTTGCTGCACCAGCCGGAAGGAAGATGCGCATAGCTCTGATTGGGTGCGGCGGTCGTGGTAATGGAGCTTTGCAAAACTGCATGGATGCTGGTGAACACATCGAGAATTTGGAGTTGGAACTTGTAGCGACGGCGGACTGGTTCAAAAGTAAGGCTGAGGCGACCGGCAAAAAATATAATGTTCCGGCATCAAGATGCTTTGGCGGCGCCGATGCTTATAAGAAATTGCTCGATACGAACGTTGAAGTTGTGTTGATAGCTACGTCTCCGAACTTTCGGCCCGTGCATTTTGAAGCCGCCATCAAGGCAGGCAAGAATGTTTTTATGGAAAAACCTGTCGCGGTTGACCCGCCCGGAGGCCGCAGGATTATCAGGATCGGTGAACTGGCAAAGAGCAAAGGCCTGGCAGTTGTAGCAGGAACACAACGCCGTCACCAGGCAAGCTATCTGCGTACCCAGTATGCCGTTGAGCGTGGCGCAATTGGCAAAATAGTTGGTGGTTGTGTCTGGTGGTGTGGTGGAGCACTGTGGTACAGGACTCAGAACCCGAACGAGAGCGATGCGGACTATCTGGTACGCAACTGGGTCAGCTTTACCGAGATGTCGGGTGACCACATTGTCGAGCAGCATGTCCACAACCTCGATGTTGCGAACTGGTATATCGGGCATCCCCCGGATAATGCACTTGGATTTGGTGGTCGTGCTCGTCGTAAAACCGGAGACCAGTTCGACTTTTTCAGTCTCGATCTGGATTATGGAGATGGAGTTCATATTCACAGCATGTGCCGTCAGATTAATGGCTGTGATGGCGGAGTCAGGGAGTTCTTCAGAGGTTCCGAAGGGCAAACCATGGGTGGAGGTGGCTTAAAAGGAAGGGATATTAGCACCCCGGAGTTCCCGGAGCATAAGGGACCGTACTGCCAGGAGCATGTTGACCTGCTCAACAGCATTCTTAGGCAGGAGCCGCTTAACGAGGCCCGAAACGTTGCCGAATCCACACTTACTGCGATTATGGGTCGAATTTCCGCCTATACAGGCAAACTGGTCAGGTGGAAGGATATCACAGAGAACGAAAAATCGCCGTGGTACAATCTTACTCTTACACCGACCGCTGAAGATTTCGAAAAGGGTGAGGTTGAGGCTCCGCCGGATGATATTGCTGCGGTTCCGGGCAGAGATAAATGATGTAAATCTTCCACTGCCGAGGAGAATGTAACGTCTATCTAACGATTACAAATAAGTTTTGTGTTATGAGCAAGCAAAGTCGCGCCGTAACAGGCGCGGCTTTTATATTTGTAAGTTTAATACCTTCCTCTCCGAAGCTTCAGGTATTATGGAGCGTTGGTGAGCAGATTAGTCAACTTCCACTATTTTTGTAAATCGTATCAAAGCACCATGTGTCTGTGGATGCGGCTCTATTGTTCCAACCAGGCCAACTTTCTTGTCTATAAGCTTACTCAGCTCGACCTGCGAGATCGGGCCGCTCGGTAAGGCATAACATATCGTTCTACCCGAATCGTCGACTATACGGTAGTTTCCGGGACCATAAGTTGTGAAATTTTTTAACTTGCCTACTATAGCAAAGTTGTCCAAATTTTTCAATTCTGCCAGTTTTGCAGTGCGGGTTTTAACTATCCGCTCCCTGATATTCTTCAATTGCTCATCCTGAAGCCGAACTTCTTTTCCTACCGCCAGAACTAATTCAAGGTCCTTTATCTGCTTAAGAACAGCCTGGGCATAGAGTGCAGCTTTGCCGGCTGTTTTGTTCTCGGCAATCTGAGTGAGCGCAGCTTTTATCTCTTTGTAGTTTTGTTTTTCTATTGGTTTAGCTCGCTCGGCCTGGACTTGTTTTTGCAAAGCACGATATTTTTCAAGCAATGTCTCGGGCGTGTTCGGCTCCGGAGGTACTACTTCCTTGGGAACTTCTTTGGGCTCAGTTGCTGGTTGAACTGTCGTCGGTTTTACTACCGTCGGTTTAACAATCATCGGTTTAACAGTTGGTGGTTTGACGGTTGGGGCATCAGCTTTAACCGGCTCGGCTGGAAGGGGTTTTGTGAAATTGGTGCTTACCCAAAGATAGGCAAAAGATAGAGGGGCTATTTTATAATAATCGTCCTTCTGCTCGCCTAACAACTTAACTTTGTCGCCCCGGTCGAGTTTTCCCTGCAGGTACGTGGAATGTAACGGCTCTACATGGTCTGACCCGGCATAGACACGGACTCTGTCGCCGGTAACGGTACCAACGGTAGGATTGGCCGGGTCAATACTGACATATTGTATTGAAATCCAGGAGAAACTTCCAGGTGGTGGAACGATACGGGCCCAGCTAAATTGTTTGCCGATTACTTTTACTTTATCTCCCTGGTTGAGCTTGCTGCAGTCGTAAAAATTTGTGCCGGGACCGGAGCGAACGTAAACATTATCTCCGGTTATCTCGGCCATGTACGGAAAAGATAGAGTGCCGGTTTCGTTGGAGCTACTGGTAGTTGTCTGAGCAAAGCCGACGGATAGTAAAGACGTAAAAATAATAATAGCGAATAATTTCATGTAAGATTGCATTTTTCATTTCTCCCAAAAAACAGATTCCTACTGCCCAAATTTAGAAACAACAAAACCGCTATATAACTCTTCGTTGCTTCAAATTAGCAACCAACCGACTAACTGTCAACTTTTTTATTCTCATACTTCGTGGTTTTCTAATAGGCTTATGAGCAGCAAATCGTTGTTAAACCGAAAGTAAGCTCAAAGATTTTTTTAACTTGGATCTTAAAAATACCATAAGTTTGAGCAATTTTTTTTCAATTGGGTTTGTTTTGGCTTTAATTGGGTTTGTATTGGCTTTAATTGGCTTTGTTTTGGGTTAAATTGGGTTTGAATTGGCTTTGTTTTGGCTTTGT
>CAZIAN010000445.1:0-4315 GCA_964537355.1 uncultured Pirellulales bacterium
AGGGTAACAGGATAGCCCTTAGCTCTTAGAACTTTCAGTTGTTTTTTAAGTTTGAGGCGTCCAGTGACATGAAATAGTATGAATAAAACCAGCAGAAGCGCGACAATCCCGTGCCAAAGCTTAAAACGACGACGAGTATATCTGTTTTTATCTTCCATATTAATTCCTCAATGTTTAAACCATGTGTATATAGGGTTTTATATGTCCATATTTAATTTCCGAAATCCTAATATGTTGTTCTTAGTTGTATCCCCACCTTCTTTAATGCTGTCAATGCTCGCTTAAAGTCTTCATCATATCCATACCAAGCATCCACTATGTTACCTTGTGTATCGATTATATAACTAAGGGGAACAATTCCGCTTCTATTTCTGTAGTCTTCAAATATCACTTTTTCAGCGGTGTTGGATGAATCGAGGATGTTCGGAAACGTCACTGAGTTCTCATGCATGAAGTTCTGTGCAATCCGTTTATCGTCGGCACAGTTAAAGCCGAGGATCACCAGTCTCCTGTCTTTGTAATTTTCAGAGAGTTTTTGCAGATCAGGCGTTGCCTCGCGGCAGGGGGGGCTCCCGCATTGCCATATATAGAGCCAGATGACCTTGCCCCGATAGTCAGACAGCTTGATTTTGCCGCCGTCCGCCGAGAACAGTTCGAAATCCGGCGCCTCTGTCCCCGGCTTTAGCAAAATATCGTCCGGCCCCGGTTTCTTCCACTGCTGCCATCCATCCGGTGGTGACCATGTGAACTTCTGTTGCGAAATCATGGCGTTAAGAGTCATGTCCGAGAATTCTTCAACTTCGACTTTATTATTTGCCAGCCTTACAATTTCCTTTATCTTACGCGGAAGGTGGTCTTTTCTTGATATCCAAAAATACCGGGTTAGTTGAGCCTTCATGAAGCTGACCTCAATAATCTCACACTCTTCCTTGCCCGCGTAATCTTTACCTCTGCTTCTAATACCGTCTATATAGGGTGTAAGAGAATCCGTATAACCATGAAAAGCGCTCGGGTCGAGTATTATTCCATGCCACGCTACATCAAAAATATTAATCTGCTCTCTAATAGAATAGTTTCCTGCCGGAATTTCCTTTTTTATGTAAGCATTCGACCGAGTCTTTTCGTAGCTCTCTCTGTCTTCGTAAGCGGAAAAAGGACGAATTCCGCTCCAGTAAAACCAGAGATTGTCACCGTCCCCGACAATGCTGTTATATTTTGTGCTTGGCATATTCATTGTCCCAACGCGGAAGTAATTGGGCTTTTTAAGTAAAATATTGTAAATGGATTCTCTCTCGTCCGGGCCACTGCAAGTACTTTTATAAGACAGGCTCTCAGCCTGATAGATAGTTTCTATCATTTTATCATATAAATCGTGTGCGGCTTGTTCATCTTTCACTATCATTGAAGACCGCCAGTGTGCCGGCGACAAGCTAACAACATAGAGAGCCCAGCTTTCCAATACCAGTCCTGTGAGGATGGTAATTGTCCATACATTAGTCTTGTTTATCATCTGTATTCCGGTGGTCTTTTGAATCTTCGGTTCTTAGTCACGCCTGCTTGAAAATTGTCGTCTGACCAGAAGAACAATTCCGATAGCGCTGTAAACCGCTGTCAGTATCAGACTGTGCACGACACATGCAACACTTTTAGTAAGGCTGAATCTTCCTACCGTCAGACTGTATTTTCCGTATTCTCCATGTGCGAACTTATATAACAATTTAAAAGGCGGGCATGCGAACCTGATAAAGTAGGAAAATGCTCCTGTTACTTCCTGTTGTTTCATCATGGAATTCAGTACACTTGAGATGAAAAAACCAGTTACAATCACAATAAGTAAGATTAAAGCATTATATGCCCGTCCTATCACAACAGATAAAGATGTTGACAATGCCGCACAGGTGTTGAAAAGCAGCCATGATGCGAAAAGCCATGTGCCGAGATTGTCTATACTGCCTTGGTGTTCAATAGCATGAAGGATTAATATAACGCAGCCAGCCAGTATGAAGTGCACGGCGGACTGTAAAGAAAGTCCAAGTAAGCGGTAAATATAAAGCTCTCCGGGCCAGAGTGGTTTCGTTATTAAACAACAAATCCGTCCCGAGGCTATATCATCACCGAAAATACCGGCACTAAGAGCCAGGGCGAGAAAAAATCCTCCCCAGATAAAAACAAACAGACCGAAATCGTTTCCTTTCGGAAGAAAAAACCACCAGAAACTTCCATATAAAGATAGCCAGAGTAAGTGTACGATTAAAATATATAGCTTTCTGCAAAATGTTTCTTTGATAAGTTCGTAAGCCCTCATTGACTAATTCCTCTCGTTATATAAGCGAAGAAAAACATCTTCTATGTTTTCTCTCTGCAGGAGCACGCCGGTTATACGAGCGCCGCCTTTTGCCAGATTGCTGACTATATCGGGAACCTCTTCGGTATTGCTTATCGATATTTCCAGCTCGGTATCGGAGACACTAATAATCTTGGACGGTGACAGTAATTTCTCAGCGATATTGTTACCGTTTGATACAAGCTCGATTCTAAGACGCCCGGCCTGGTCTGAAGCGATTTTATCACCGAAACTAACGACTTCTCCGCGGTACAGGAAAATATAATCGCTTGTCAATTTCTCCAGTTCTCCCAAACGATGAGAACTTATTACAATGGCTGTGCCCGAATCACGCAACCGTTTTAGCACATCTCGCAACTGGATAATACCGACTGGATCAAGACCATTACTCGGCTCATCCAAAAGTAACACCTGCGGATCATTTATGAGAGCTACCGCCAGGGCCAGACGTTGTTTCATACCCTGAGAAAATTCTGAGCAAGGGCTATCGATATACTCCTGCATCTGTAGTTGTTGAATTAATTTGCTGGTTTGAGAAGAGGTTGTTTCCCGGGATAATCTTGATAATGCCCCATGATATCTCAGAACTGCCCGTGCGGAATACCGACCAAGAAATGCCGGAGACTCCGGCATATAACCAAGACCGCTTCGGGCTTTGGTTGATCTGGCAGGATATCCGCATACAGTGACACGACCCTTGGTTGGAAAAATAAGCCCGGCCATCAGGTTTAAGAAAGTCGATTTTCCAGCACCGTTTGGACCAATCAGGCCGACAATCTGACCTTTGTTTACTGACAGTGAGATGTTTTTCAAAGCACAGACTGCTTTCGAACGGCCGGCCAAAAGACCCTTGTAAACCTTTGTTAACTGTTTACATTCGATTACCGCCGTTTGTTTGTTATCGTTATCTATCATTTTCCTCATTTCATTAGACCAGAATCAGGTTTTAGGCTCATCACTTTTATATTAAGACGTAAAACTCGGCGAAATGTTAACAACTTTTTCCGCGCATTTATCAATATTCAAGTGTGGGAGGATAAATTCTGGCAAATAGAGTACAATAGAGATTATACAGACAGTTCACGGCCTCTGTTTCCGATTACATAGGCTTCGAAAATCTCATCGAGATTCAATGCTACTTCTGTCATGCCGTTGATAGACATGCTCTTTAGCCGGTTTCTTTTTTCATCATCGCAATCTTCAACAGTTATCGAAACATTGTCCCCAACCTTCAATATATCCAGAATGCCTGCAAGTCCGCTGAAGTTAACTTCCTGCTTTGGTGTCAGAACGAACTTTCGAACGCTTTCTCTAAGCTGTTCCGTCCTGGATGCTTTTATGATGACACCCTTATCAAGAATAGCGATATGGTCGGCAACCGGTTCAATCTCATAAAGGAGGTGACTTGAGAAGAAAACCGTAACACCGTTACTTTGCAATAGCTCTATTACATGCCGAAGGAAATCCTTTCTTGCTATTGGATCAAGCCCGAGTGTCGGGTCATCCAGAATAACGATGTCAGGCCTGTGCCCCAGCGCCAACAGCAAAGCAAGGCTTGAATTCTGGCCCTTGGAAAGCGCCTTTACCTTAGTGTTCTTCGGCAGTCCGAGCATATCGGCAAGCTCATCTGCGAACTTATAATCCCAGCCTGTGTAAAATCCCGCCACCCACTTGATAATACGACTGACCTTCATCCAGCCGTACATCTGCTGGTCCTCAGCCATAAAGCCGATTCTTCTCCGCACCTCAAGTGTTTCCGTAACGCTGTCGAGCCCGCCTATAATGCACCTGCCGGAGTGGGGCTTTTGCAGCCCGAGCAGTGTCTTTATCGTCGTCGTCTTGCCTGTGCCGTTCCTGCCTAAGAAGCCGAATATCGAACCTTTCGGCACTTCAAGATCAACGCCTTTGAGCACCTTTTTTTTGCCGTAAGAAAAATGTAGGCCTTCAATTGTAATAGCCGACTCTGTCATT